>DFJD01000091.1 GCA_002372875.1 Clostridiales bacterium UBA3680 | reverse complement strand
TTCTTGCCATGGTTTCGGCTATGCTAACGTTAAAGTTGCTTTCAAGGAAGGGGATGAGCCTGAGACGGATCTTGTTCCTGGTGTAATCATCCGAAAGATTGGTGCTGTCGGTGCGGTAGCCGCAACCGTTTTTAAGACATACCGCTTCGGTTTCCTCACGGGTCAGGCAAAGTATGGGGCGTATTATATTATTGCGAACAGGGGGAATGCCGCAAAGACCTTTAACACCCGTTCCTCGGAAAAAACGCATAAGCATTGTTTCACAGTTATCGTTAAGGGTATGGGCTACGGCGATCTTTCCTCCTTGGCTCACCTCTTCAAAGGCCTTATACCTGAGTGTTCTTCCAGCCTCTTCAACGGTCATTCCGTTTTTTCGGGAAAATGCGGTTACATCAAAGCGAAAACTTTTGTACTCTATGGAAAGCTTTTCACAAAGCTCCTTTACAAAAAGTTCGTCCGTGTCCGCCTCCGCTCCTCTTATGCAATGGTTTACATGCACGGCGGTAATTGAAAGAGAATACTTTTCTTTCAGCTCCCATAGCAGAAGCAACAGGCATACCGAATCGGCACCACCGGATACACCTACGACAACACGATCGCCTTTTGATAACATTTTATGCTTTAATATAAATCTTTCTGTTTTTTCAAATACATTCATTCTGTCATTATATTACAAAAACAGCGTTGTTTCAATATTTATCGATAATAATTTTGAGGCGTAAAACAGGTATGGTTTATCAAAGGTTGACAATTCAAGCAAAATGTATTATTATATTTATAAGCAATATGTTTTATGAATTAATGATACTATAAGTGCGTAATTGTGCTTTTGAATCGGCTTAATCGGCAGTTATTGATGTCAATAGTGTGCCGATTTATTATTTGTAAAAGAGGGTTGGATTATTATGGTGTGGTTAGCATTGGTCATGCTGGCTGTATTGATGTGGTCGGCTACCGGCTTGCTTTATAAAATAGGTGTTCGGGAAAGGGAACACGTTTGTTTGAAATTTTCGATATGCGTGGGAACAGTGTTTTTCGTGCTTGCTTTTGCTTATCTGATGATACGTGACGAGGAGTTTACTATATGGGAAAGCGCCGTTAAATATTGGCCCATGACATTGTTTGGCATAGTGTATGCTATTGTAAATACGATATCCTATAAAGGCTATGTTTATAACGAGGTGACGGTTGAATCGCCCGTGGAAGGAATAAGCGGCGGTGTTTCCGTTATATTTCTTATAGTGATGTATCTTTTGCTGGGCCGTGCAGACTCCGTTTGGCACCTTTTAACTCCGCTAAGAACGGTCGGTATAGCGGTGATAGTGATAAGTGTTATTCTTTTGGCCGTTGCCCGAAATAAAGAGAAAAAGAACGATCCTAAGTACAGTAAGGCGGTGTGGATGCGCCGAGGACTCGGAACGTTGATTTTCCCTGTCGTTTTTTCAATGGCCGACGCTTTGGAAACCATTACCACGGGAATATGCCTTGACACCACTTACGGCTATTCCATGCCGCAGGGCGACAGTGTTATCATAGTCGGAACGGAATATGCACTGTTTGCATTGGGCTTTTGGATCTACGTTGCCGTTAAAGAAAAAAAACCGTATAATCCATTCAAAAAGAAAAATTTGCCTTGTTTGATAGGCGCTGTTACAGACAATGTGGGTATTGTTTGTTACAGCTATGCCATGGCTATAAATTCTATTTCCACAGACCCGTTGCTGGCATTGTATCCTATTGCGAGCATGCTTGGAGGACGATTCATTTTGAAGGAAAAGATCGATAAGATGCAATGTGTCTTGTTAGTCGGTGTTGTAGTCGGTAGTGTTATGGTTGTTGCGGATACGGTCTTTTGTGCATAAGAAACACCGATTGATCAGTGTTTCCTAAGGAATTTGGAGGTTGCGAATGTTAAAGTTCCCTAAATATCAGCCGACACTTATGTCGAAAAAATATTTTTCAATGTTGATCGGCGGAACGCTTACCATGATGGTAGCGTCTATACTGTTAATGTCCGATTCTTTTATAGCGGGTGCGGTGATCGGGTCCGATGCCGTGGCGGGAATTACTTTGGTTACTCCTCTGTATTCTCTTGCCGTCTTTTTTGCCTCAGCCATTTCCATAGGTATACCTTTTTTATACTCAACGGAAATGGGAAAGTTCAACAAAACAAGGGCGGATCAAGCATTTGGATTCGGAATACTTATGTCTTTTGTTGCGGGGATAGTGCTGTTTATTTTGACAAGCTTTTTCGGCAATATGTATCTGCGCAGTTATTCTCCCTCACAGCAGGTTTTAGATTGCGCAAACGAATACCTTTACTGGATGCGTTTTACGATTTTGGTCATGCCTATACAAATGCTTGTGGGCAATATGGTATACAGTGACGGTGATGAAACTATATCCAATATTGCAAATGTAGTGCAAGGACTCGGTAATATTGTTTTTTCCGTCATTTTGTGCCGAGTTATGGGAATAAGAGGGATCGGCTTGGCTTCTTTTTTGTTTAATGTGATTTCTCTGCTTGTTCTTTTGGTGCATTTTGCTAAAGAGAGCAACTCTCTAAAGTGGAATTTGTATTTCTCATTTGGTATTATGAAGGATGTTTTGAAATACAGCATCATCGACTCAAGTTCCTATTTGTTTCTTGCCGTATTTACGGCGGCACTTAATGCTTTTATCAGCGCACGATTTGGCTCGGAGTATTTGATCCTTGCCTCCGTTATCAGCCTTTGCCGTGAATTTCAGCTGCTGTTTGACGGTATCGGCCAGACCGTCGGCCCGATTTTCAGTATTTACATCGGCGAAGAAAACCATAGGGGATTACGTTCAAGTTATGCCTTGGCAAACAAGACCGCTATCGTTGAAGGGATAGCAGTCACTATTGTTTTGATATTGGCAGCTCCGCTTGTGCCCAAATTTTTGCAAGTGACGGATCCTCATATTGCCGATTTGGTAATAACGGGAGTACGAATTACTTCTCTCGGGGCAACATTCGTCAGTATTTTGTACCTACTTACTTCCTACTATCTTGCAATTGAAAAATTTGCCTTGGGTCTTGCAGCTTGCGCAATGAGAGATGTGATTTTCAGTGTGGCTTTTGCGGTGGCTTTCGGCACAGCGTTTGGCATGACGGGCATGTTTGTGGGTTTTGCCGTTGCTCCTTTCGCAGCCTACGCTCTGTTGCTGATTTACCTTGTGCTTCGCTACGGCAAGGATGATTGCCCGCTTCTTTTGTCGGGGGTGCCGGGGAATGAAAATACCTATCTTTTCTGTCTTTCGATTGAGCCAAAAAAAATAATCGACCTTCAAAAAAAAGTGGAGACATTGCTTTTGAAGAAGGATACGGATAAAAGAACCGTCGGCAAAATAAAGCTTCTTATAGAGGAACTGTACATGCTCATTTTGGAAAAAAACGAGGGAAAGAACGTTTTAAGTGAACTCAGTGTTTTTATCGATCCTGATGAAATTAAAATTATTACCAAAGATGACGGTGTATTGTTTGATATCTCCGAAGAAGATGTAACCGTTACTTCGCTTGCCGCTTTTGCCGTATCAGCATATATGGAAAAATTGAGGGAAAATCGCTATCATTTGACAACCATGAGTTTTAATCGCAGTGCCTTTGTTATAAAAAAAGTGTAAGGGAAACACTGATTAATTAATCATTCGCATATTTGGCTAATGTTCCCGCATACTGTGTCAAAGCTCATGTTTGTAACTTTGCACGCAAAGTTACAAATCCCGTAGGGACGGACTATTTTGCATAGCAAAATAGCCGCTACGTAGCTTCTGGCTATGCCATCGGGTCTTTTCCTTGTCTGCGAAAACATTATCTCAAATCTGCTTCAAGTGAATTAATCAGCGCTTCCTTAATATTTTATCAAGTATTACAGAAGAAATAGCACCAAT
>DFJD01000022.1:808-15086 GCA_002372875.1 Clostridiales bacterium UBA3680 | reverse complement strand
TCCAGGATTCTGGGTACATATCAGACGATCACACCCTTTTCTTATCAGCCGAGTTCTGCAAAATACTTTATTGTTCTTACCATCTGGCTTGTATATGAATTTTCGTTATCATACCAAGATACTACCTGTACCTGATATGTTGTGTCGTCAATCTTTGATACCATTGTCTGTGTAGCGTCAAATAATGAACCAAAACGCATACCTACGATATCACTTGAAACGATCTCCTCTGTGTTATAGCCGAAGCTCTCTGTAGTCTGAGCCTTCATAGCTGCGTTAATACTGTCTACGGTAACTTCCTTATCGGACTTAATTACAGCAATAAGAATAGTTGTGGAACCTGTAGGTGTGGGAACTCTCTGAGCGGCACCGATAAGCTTTCCGTTTAATTCGGGAATAACAAGACCTATAGCCTTAGCTGCACCTGTAGAGTTGGGAACTATATTTACAGCACCTGCTCTTGCTCTTCTCTTATCGCCCTTTCTCTGAGGTCCGTCGAGAATCATCTGATCGCCTGTGTATGCATGAATTGTTGTCATGATACCGGACTGGATAGGTGCGAAATCGTTGAGAGCCTTAGCCATGGGTGCTAAGCAGTTTGTTGTACAAGAAGCTGCGGAAATAATCTTGTCGTCCTTTGTAAGAACGTTGTGGTTTACATTGTAAACGATTGTAGGAAGATCGTTTCCTGCGGGAGCGGAAATAACAACCTTCTTTGCACCTGCGTTGATGTGTGCCTGAGCCTTAGCCTTGGATGTATAGAAACCGGAACATTCAAGAACAACATCTACACCAATCTCTCCCCAAGGGCAATTGTTTGCATCGGGTTCCTTGTAGATCTTAAGAGTCTTACCCTTAACTGTAATTGTACCTGCCTCATCATCAGCTGTAACCTGATCCTCTTCGCCGATACCTACATATCTGCCCTGAGATGAATCATACTTTAAAAGGTGTGCAAGCATGGAAGGTGTTGTTAAATCGTTGATTGCAACAACCTCATAACCTTCAGCACCAAACATCTGTCTGAAAGCAAGACGACCGATACGACCAAAGCCGTTGATAGCTACCTTTACTGCCATTTTTAAATCCTCCTAAAAATAAAGTAGTTTGTCATAAATATAACTATTAAAAATAATCCATGACCTAACGTTCTTGATTATACCACATTTGTGTAAAATTTAAAACATTTTTTTGTAAAAAATGTAATATTTTTGTTTTTTATCAAAAATATTTATATTAACATTTGTTTTCTTCACAACATTAAATTTATTGAATAACAACAACAATCAAAATAAAACAAATAACGGTAAAGCTGCACTAACCTTACCGTTATTTATAAATTATTTTATGCAATTTTACTTTTCATAGCCTGTTACACCGTTTGCTTTCATCCATTTCAACTTATGTTCCATCAATTCCTGAGCTACATTAAGGTCTTTTCTGTAAACCTCATAATACTTTTCCTTAAGATGCTTAAGATCGTTATAGGTCAAATATGGGTAGTCCTCCATAATATTGGTATTGGCATAATAATACATTGCATATCTAAGGTTATTATCCTGCATTATCCACTCATCTTTTGTATCTTCTATTGCAAGGAGCATTTTATCGGCAATATCTTTGTATGTCGTTTCTCCGTTGTATAGATATACATTGTAAAGAAATATTATTTCCGAAAGCTGATGATTCAATGAAACATGAGTGCTTTTATGTTTTTGATCGCTGTTATAGTCTTGAACGAGCCATCCCCCATTTTTTGTTGTGTAATGATTTCCTTTTGCATGTGAAACAAAATAATCGCAATATTTTTTCAATGCTGTGTTAAACATTGTATTCTTATATCTTTTGCATGCCAAAATAAGATTTTCTCCAAACTCGGTATTAAACCGAGTATCAAAAAAATCAGTGCCTATGCCGAAGTCCTTTTCAAGCCATTTTGACTTTGGTCCTGTGGGAATGTATCCAGAAGAATTTTGGTTCTCCATGGTGGTGTAGGTCATGGCATATCCTAAATAGAATGCGGCGGCAAAAGAGCCGTATCTTGTATAGGAAGCTCCGGCATAATTTGCGGGAATTCTGTAATACATATTTTTACTGTACGGTACATAGTTGCTCGGAGAAGGAAAATAATATCCGTCCCAAGCAAATCTGCTCTTTGAATAGAGATCTTGAAGCATTACGGAACTTTGAGAGGAGTTATTCCAATCAATAAGAGAGTCATTGCTTTTTAAATACCATATTTCTCCAATATATGCTTTGTTTACGGGAAAAGAAAAGTCGATCGTATACTCATTTATCCCTTTTTCTATTTTAAGCTTTTGTTCCTGCGAGGGATTAACCTCAAGAGAACCTGCACCTATTGTTGATGTATATACGGAGGGAACACTTATTATATAGTTTGCCATATCGGTATCAATATAAAGTGTTCCTCTTGTAATTTTGGAAGGATCGCTTGTTCTGTGCCAAGTGCCCGTTGCCGTATCAATATGTCTTATTTCTATTGTTGACCCGGGTATGGTGATTTGACGATGAAGCCTTTCGGAAGAGTTAACGGAAAAGGTGTATCTTTCCATTACAAATTGTGTATCCTCGTTAAATTCAAATACTTTGGCTCTTCCGTAGCACTCATCGGTTTCGTAAACATCTTTTATTACCGGTTTTACATCAATTTCCCTTGTGAAAGACGAATTCTTGCTTATATCGTTTCTTCCGCTTAAAAGAGAGTTTTTAAAAAAGGCTGCTTCAAGAGAGCTTGTATCAATTTCAAATCTGACTATTTCTCTTTCCTTTGTCCTTTGTTGGTTCTGTTCGGCATCAAACAGCTCCGGAGTTGCGTTTGCAATCGGCATAAGAAAAAACGCTATGCAGGTCACAATTATAAAAAGCGCAATTCGTTTTACTTTTTTCAAATGTCGAACCTCCGTTCAATGGTCGTTAAAAACATCTTCCCACTCTTTTTCCTTAAAACCGGTAAGCACAAAATTATCTGTTACCAGAATAGGTCTTTTCACAAGCATACCGTCGGTCGAAAGAAGCTCTGTTATTTCTTCCTCACTCATTGTCGGAAGCTTTTCTTTTAAATTCATTTCTCTGTAAAGCATTCCGCTTGTATTTATAAATTTTTTTATGGGTAAGTTTCCTTTTTTCATCCAGCTTTTTATTTCTTCAGCTGTGGGATTATCATCCTTTATGTTTCTGTCTTCAAAGTCAACACCTTTTTCAAGCAACCATTTTTTTGCTTTTTTACAGGTAGTGCACTTGGGGTATTCCACAAAAATCATATTATGCCTCCTTAATCGACATTTTCAAACAAAACATTCAAAACATCTTCCGGTAGTTTGTTTTGCAACCTCTCTAAATCGCTTATTTTTAATGCTCAAAGCAGTCACCAATGCAATGATTTTCATTTTTATCTCCTTATTTACCGGAACAACCTCATTGCTATTTGTGATTTACAAATTTAGCTGTGCGGTTGAAAGCATAAGTTTGATTCTGTTGAGCTGGTTTACCTCACTTGCTCCGGGGTCGTAGTCTATAGCGACTATGTTGCTTTGTTTGTTCCTTCTTCTCAGTTCTTTTATAACGCCCTTGCCTGTAACATGATTTGGCAGGCAGGCAAAAGGCTGTGTACAAATATTGTTTAAAACTCCCGAGCCTATCAGCTCTAAAAGTTCGGCTGTTAAAAACCAACCTTCTCCTGTCTGATTACCCAAGCTGACAACCTCACTTGCCATATCGGCAAGTTCTTTAATATCGGCAGGAGGATCGAAACGTTTACTCGACTTCAACGCATTACTCATAGGTCTTCTGTAGGATTCTATAAATTTAATGAGACCTTTTGATGCAATAACAGTACTGTGTTTTGCCCCGAAATACTTTTCTTTGTATATAGAATCGTAAAGAGAATATGTAAGGAAGTTGATAAGATCGGGAACCACAGCCTCTGCGCCCTCTCTTTCAAGCAATCCGACAATGTCGTTGTTGGCTGTGGGGTGGAATTTAACAAGTATTTCTCCAACAACACCCACTCTCGGCTTTTTCGTGTCGACAATAGGAAGATTTTCAAAATCTTTTATTATAGCTTTTACATTTTTCTTAAATTCGGAATAACTTTTTCTGACAACTGCCTGTCTGCAAATTTGAGTCCATTTTTCACATAGTTTATCCGCAGATCCTTTTACTTTTTCATATGGACGAGTTCTATACAGCACTCTCATGAGCAAATCACCGTAGAGTACGGCCTGTAAAAGAGAAAGCACAAAGGAAGGTGTTATCTTAAAGCCGGGATTTTTTTCAAGTCCACTCATATTAACGGATATAACCGGAATATTTCCGTAACCCGCCTTTTTGAGCGCCCTTCTTATAAATCCGATATAGTTGGTAGCTCTGCAGCCACCTCCTGTTTGACTTATCATAACGGAGGTGTTTTGAAGGTCGTAATCTCCGCTGTTTAAAGCTTTTATAAGCTGACCTACAACAATCAAGGCAGGATAGCAGGCATCATTGTTTACATATTTCAAACCGACATCTATAGCTTCTTTATCTATTGCGGGCATCAAAACAACATTGTATCCATTTGAAAGAAACGCCTCCTGCGCTATTTCAAAATGAATAGGAGACATTTGAGGCATAAGAATCGTATGCTTCCTTTTCATCTCCTTGGTAAATATGATCCTTTTATCTGCACTGAATATTTTTTTAGGCTTAAATTGTTTTATTCTTCTTTCTTCTATTGCGGCAAAAAGAGAACGAATTCTTATTCTCACAGAGCCGAGGTTACTTACTTCATCTATTTTTAAAACGGTGTATATTTTTCCGTAAGCATCAAGAATATCATGCACCTCGTCGGTGGTTACCGCATCAAGACCACAGCCAAAACTGTTAAGTTGGATAAGCTCAAGATTTGTCTGTTCTCTTACAAATGAAGCAGCCGCATAAAGACGGGAATGGTAAGCCCACTGGTCTCGCACATTAAGTGGCCTTTCGACATTTCCCAGATGCGATATGGAATCTTCAGTCAAAACGGCAACACCGTAGCTTGCTATAAGTTCGGGAATACCGTGGTTTATTTCGGGATCGGTATGATAGGGTCTGCCGGCAATAACAATGCCGAGCATATCATTTTCTTTGATGTATTCGAGTGTTTCTTCTCCCTTTGCACGCATATCGGCACGATATTTTTCTTGCTCTTTCCACGCTTTTTTTGCGGCAGCTTCCACCTCTGATGCGGGAATATCGGGAAATTCTTCTTTAAGGCGCTTTATAAATATTTTTATATTGCCTAAGGAAAAGAAAGGATTTCTAAAATCTATGTTTTTATCTCTTATGTCCTCAACATTGTTTTTTATATTTTCCGGATAGCTTGTTACTATCGGACAATTAAAATGATTATCTGCAGCCTCTATTTCTTTATATTCATAAGCAACACAGGGGTAGAAAATAAACTTGATACCCTCATCTATAAGAGACTGCACATGTCCGTGAACTAATTTTGCGGGATAACAAGCAGATTCGCTTGGAATCGACTCAATACCTCTTTCATATATTTTTCTGTTGCTTTTAGGGCTTAGTTTTACACTATAGCCAAGTTCATTGAAAAAAGTGAACCACAGAGGATAATTCTCATACATATTAAGGACACGGGGAATTCCGACAACTCCCCTTTTTGCCTTTTCGGGAGGAATAGGTTCATAATCAAAGAGTCTTTCATACTTATATTTAAAAAGATTTGGAACGCAGTTATCTCCGCTTTGCTTTCCGAGTCCTCTTTCACATCTGTTTCCCGAAATAAATTTTCTTCCTGTTGAAAATTTGTTTATTGTAAGAAGGCAGGTATTGCTGCAACCTTTACAACGGGTATGTGTGGTTGTAAGAGAAAACTTATCTATTTCATCTGCACTTAAAAGAGTTGTTTCCTCTCCCTGCTTATATTTTTCAAGAGCAATAACAGCTGAGCCGAATGCTCCCATAATACCGCTTATATCGGGGCGAACGGCTTCTCTTGTGCTTATTTTTTCGAAGGCCCTCAAAACAGCCTCGTTGTAGAAAGTTCCCCCTTGAACAACAATATGTTCGCCCATATCTGTGGGGTCTGTAATTTTAATTACCTTTTGGAGAGCATTCTTAATTACGGAATAGGCAAGGCCCGCGGAAATGTCGGAAACATCGGCACCTTCCTTCTGAGCCTGTTTTACTCTTGAATTCATAAAAACGGTGCATCTTGAGCCTAAATCTATGGGGCCTTTTGCATAAAGAGCAACTCTTGCAAAGTCCTGTACACTTAAGCCAAGACTCTTTGCAAAGGTCTCTATAAAAGAGCCACAACCCGCAGAACAAGCCTCATTGAGCAAAACAGAGTCAATTACTCCGTTTTTAATGCGGATACACTTCATATCCTGACCACCTATGTCGAGTATGAAATCCACATCCGGCTCAAAAAATGCCGCTGCCTTATAGTGTGCTACCGTCTCTATCTCTCCGAGGTCGATCATCAAGGCCTCTTTGATAAGGCCTTCTCCGTAACCTGTAACACAGGATTTTCTGATTTTTACATCCTCGGGCAGAATTTTGTAAATCTGCTTTATGGCATTCATTACCATTTTGAGCGGATTGCCTTCGTTACCTGCATAGAAAGAGTAAAGAAGCTCTCCTTTATCGCTGATAAGGGCAAGCTTACTTGTTGTTGAGCCTGCATCTATGCCTAAAAATGCATCTCCTTTATAATCTTCAAGTCTGCTTTTTTTTACGGTTGCCTTGCTATGTCTTTCCTTGAAGGCATTATACTCCTTTTCATCGGCAAAGAGCATATCAAGACGGTTTATTTCCATTGAAACATGTTTTTGTGTGGAAAGCTTGTTTAAAATGTCGCTAATGTGATATGTAGCTTCATTTTCGGAAGAAAAAGCGGAACCGAGAGCTGCAAAAAGATGAGAATTTTCAACCTCTACTACCGCCTCACCCTCAAGAGACAGAACATCAATGAAACGATTCTTAAGCTCTGTTAAAAAGTGCAAAGGTCCGCCAAGAAAAGCAACATTTCCTCTTATAGGTTTTCCGCATGCAAGTCCGCTTATAGTTTGGTTTACAATAGCCTGAAAAATCGAAACGGCAAGGTCCGGCTTTGCAGCTCCCTCATTTATAAGAGGTTGTATATCACTTTTAGCAAACACTCCGCATCTTGCGGCAATGGGATATATGACCTTGTATTGCTTAGCATACTCATTAAGACCTGTTGCATCTGTTTGCAGAAGAGTTGCCATTTGGTCTATGAATGAGCCTGTACCTCCGGCACATACTCCATTCATTCTCTGCTCAATGCTTGTGCCGTCAAAGTATATAATTTTTGCATCCTCCCCGCCAATTTCAATGGCCACATCCGTGCGAGGTGCTATATTTCTTATGGCGGTGCTTACGGCAACAACCTCCTGGATAAAGGGTATACCTATCCAATTAGCTATAGAAAGTCCTCCACTTCCCGTAATCATGACGGTAGTGTCAAATTCACCTATTAACTCAACGGCATCCCTGACAAGACCTAAAAGAGTTTCCTGTATATTGGAGCGATGTCTTCTGTAATCCTTAAAGCATATATTATTGTTTTCATCCACAACAACAAGTTTTATTGTGGTGGAGCCAATATCAATACCGGATCTGTATTTCATAAAAATCCACCTTTTAAAAGAAATCTATTTTACACTAAAATGTTATTATACAATATTATAAAATATTTTTCAATATATAATTATTATATGCAATATATGAAATATTTGTGAATGCGTGTAACATAGGGACAATCAGAAACAGTACATAGAAAAAAATCATAAATATTTCATATATATAAAAGCTATGAAACAGTATATTTAATTTATACTCCTCATAGCTTTTATCGTTTTTATACTTTATTGAGATTTATACTTAAATTTATAGCCGACTCCCCACACCGTTTCTATTGTCCATTTATCGTTGTAGGTTAGCTTTGCTCTCAGTCTTTTTATATGAACATCGACCGTTCTGGTATCACCGACAAATTCATATCCCCATATTTTATCGAGAAGTTCCTCTCTTTTAAATACTTGATTGGGGTATTTTGCAAGAAAAGTTAAAAGTTCAAATTCCTTGGGAGGCAATATGAGCTCCTCATCGTGATAAATAACAGTATATGTGCTTTGGTCTATAACAAGATTGGGAAGAACAATTTTTTTGCTCTCTTCGGCTTCTTTTTTGTTTGACCGTCTTATTACGGACTTGGTTCTTGCTATTAACTCCTTTGAATCGAAGGGCTTGACCATATAATCATCTGCTCCGAGCTCAAGGCCGAGTACCTTATCAAAAACCTCACCTTTTGCCGAAAGCATTATAATGGGTGTTTGCGAAACCTGTCTTATTTCGCGACAAACCTGATATCCGTCTCCATCGGGCATCATTATATCAAGTAATACAACATCCGGAGAGACCTTTTTGAACATTTCCACAGCCTCGGCTCCGGAGTGAGCTTCATAGGTCTCATAACCTTCTTTTTCCATATAAAGAGCAATCAACTCAGCTATATGCACATCATCATCGGCAATTAACACCTTTAATCTGTTTGAATCCATTTGGTCCTCCTTTATTTTAGCTCAATGACCGTTACTCCCAAATCGCCTTCACCATACTGTCCATCTCTAAAGCCTTTAATATGAGGGCTTGTTGCGCAATAATTTTGCACAGCCTTCCTCAGTGCACCTGTGCCCTTTCCGTGAATTACGGTCACGGGAGACAAACCCGCAAGGTAGGCATCGTCAATATATTTATCAAGTCTGTCGAGAGCTTCTTGTGCCAGCAATCCTCTTAAATCAAGCTCGGCGGAAATGTTTTTGGATTTTTTGCTCGAAATAGTCTGCGAAAATTTCTCGGGTTTTTTAGGTACGGTATAATCGGATTGGTCCAGAGAAAGATCGCTTATATTTATCTTTATTGTCATTATTCCCGCTCTTACGGAAACGTCTCCGTTTTTATCGGGCGGATTTATAACAACACCGCTGCTTTTCATGGAATGGATTATAACCTTATCTCCCTTTACAAGTTTTTCAGGCACATTATGAGTGCTTTTTGTGGCTGTTTTTGAATATGCCTTTGCCGCGCTTTGTTTAAGGAGAGTTCTTTCTTTTTCCGCCTGAGACAAATTACCTTTTTTGAGAGATTTTTTAAAATCTTTTATAAGCAGATCCGCCTCATCTCTTGCAGATGCTATAATTTCGGATGCTTTCTCATTTGCTGTTTTTATTATCTTTTCTTTTTGCTTTTCAAGCCTTAGCTTTTGATTTTCAATCTCATCTTTAAGTCTCAATGCCTCAGCTCTGTATGATTGAGCCTTTTCCTGTTCTGTAACAAGCGCCCTTCTGCTAACTTCAAGGTCGGTTATAACATCTTCAAAACGAACATCTTCCCTTGAAAGAACGTTCTTTGCTTCGGTTATTATATAATCGGGAAGTCCCAACCTTGATGCTATTGCAAAGGCATTACTTTTTCCGGGTACTCCTATCAAAAGTTTGTAGGTAGGCCGCAGTGATTCCACATCAAACTCACATGAGGCGTTCTCTATCCCGTTCTCGGAAAGTGCAAAAACTTTAAGCTCACTGTAGTGCGTGGTCACAGCCGTGCGACAGCCTAAATTATGCAAGTACTTTATAACGGAAATAGCTAAAGCAGCCCCTTCTGTAGGGTCGGTACCGGCACCCAACTCATCCATCAAAACAAGAGATCTGTCAGAAACATTCGACAGAATACTCACAATATTGGTCATGTGTGATGAGAATGTGCTCAGACTTTGCTCTATGCTCTGCTCATCACCTATATCGGCAAAGACTTCATCAAAAACGGATAAGGAAGAATTATCAAAGGCGGGAATATGCAATCCCGACATACCCATAAGAGTGAAAAGTCCTATTGTTTTGAGGCTTACCGTTTTTCCTCCCGTATTAGGTCCCGTTATAAGCAAGGTGTTAAACTTTTCTCCCAAATAGATATCCGTAGGTACAACCTTATGTTTATCAATCAAGGGGTGTCTTGCTTTTTTAATGTTGATATAACCCTTTTCGTTAAATACCGGTTCGGTAGCATTCATTGAAAGGGAGAGCTCACCTTTGGCAAATATAAAGTCAAGTTTTGTCAATATTTCCATATTGGAAAGCAACAGCTCGCCTTTTTTATTTACCTCGCCCGATAATCTTGCAAGAATCCTGTCTATTTCAGCCTTTTCTTTGGCATGTAGTTCCGTTATTTTGTTATTGAGCTGAACAACACCAATAGGCTCTATAAATACTGTGGCACCTGTGGATGATTGGTCATGGATCATACCCGAAAAAGCATTTTTGTACTCTTGCTTTACCGGAACGCAGTACCTGTCGTTTCTGATGGTTATAACAGCCTCTTGCAGCATATTTTTGTAGCTTTGAGAGTGGAGAACAGAGTTAAGTTGAGCTCTTATTCTTTCGTTTGCGATTTTTATTTCCCTTCTTATTTCTCTCAATGCCGTAGAGGCATCATCGGCTATTTCCGTCGGAGAAATAATACAATTTTCTATTTCTCTTTGCAGCTCGGAGGCGGTTTCTATGCTGTCAAAAAGTTCTGTCAGAAGAGGATGTTCCTCTTCCTTTTCGTTTTCTCTTGCATAGGATTTTAAAAGCGAGCTTGTACGCAAAAAATCGGCTATGTGGAGAAGTTCACCTGCTGACAGAGAGCCGAAAACAGCCGTTCTTTTAATGTATGCCGAAATATCCCGAAGCCCTCCAAAGTTTGGAGAACCTTTTTTTAAGAGCATCGAAACAGCCTCACTTGTTTCGCACTGTGCCTTTCTTATATCGATGATGTTGTTATAAGGCTTAAGTGAGGAGATAAGTTCCTTTGCATTTTCCGATGATGCTTTATCTTTTAAAACCAATAATATTTTGTTGTATTCAAGTGTTTTAAGTGCTTTTTCGTTCATTACCGATTTATGATTTCCTCTTTATAGTTTCTTTTGGGAACATAATGAGTGCCGTTTTCATCTCTATAGTATGCTGTATTGTTATCCTTAACATCGGTTAGGATGATTTTTTCAATAGGTTTGCCCAGTGCTACAATAAGCTTCGGCTTTATATTTTCGGGAAGCTCAAGTAGGCTTGATATCTCATCTGCTTTGAAATTTCCTATCATACATCCGCCAAAGCCATCCTCAACGGCACATAAAAGAAGTGTTTGTGCCACAATTCCCACATCCTTAAGATAGACGGTTTCGTTTGGTGCTATGGATAGATCCTGACAGATAATCACAAAAGCCGTCGGTCCCTGCCCCTTTTTGGGCAACTCAAGTTTGGGAAGAGCCGCAGCCCACTTTGTTTTGCTTAAAATATCTTCAACTTGTTTTTGTTCACTTGCAAGATAATATTTAAGCGGCTGTTTGTTTGCACTTGATGCTGTAAGAGAGCAAAGATGAATATACTCTTCCAACTTCTGTCTTGTTATTTTTATATTATTATCAAAACCTCTGTAACTTCTGTTTTTTAAAATAAGATCTTTGAGCATTTATATTTTCTCCTTATTTTAATATATCCCTTTTTTATTTTTTTAAATTGTGTTATAATGTAGCAAAGAAAATTAAAGGAGCAGAATATGTTTAAAGCCGATTATCATATACACACTCAATATTCCGTAGATTCCGAAGCCCCTATTCGTGAGGTCATAGAAAAAGCAATATCTCTCGGTCTTGATGAGATAGCTCTTACCGACCATGTGGATTTTGACCCCAGATACCCTATTAATGATTATAAACAACTTATTCCAATAATTCAAGAGCTAAAAGAGGAATACTCGAAGAAAATATTTATACTTATCGCCGTTGAATTGGGACTTGAAAACAGATGGGAAAAAGCCATAAACTCATTTACAAACGATTTTTCGTTTGATTTTATAATAGGCTCCTCTCATCAAGTTTGTGCAATGGACCTTTACTATGACAGAGAGCTGTATTTTGGTAATAAAACAAAAAAGCAAGCCTACAATACATATCTTGAAGAAATGCTCTTTAATATAGACACCTGTCCGACATTCAGTGTGTACGGGCATCTTGATTATGTGGCAAGATACGGTATGTACGAGGATAACTCCCTTAAATACAGTGACTTTTCGGACCTTATAGACGAAGTTTTAAAAAAACTTATTGACAAGGGTAAAGGGATAGAAATAAACACTTCGGGCTTTAGATACGGTATAAATGATAACCACCCAAACATTGAAATAATCAAAAGATATAGGGAACTCGGAGGGGAGATATTGACCTGCGGTTCGGATGCACATAAGGTAAAAGATGTGGCAGACCGTATAGATCATGCGTATTACGTTGCCGCAAAAGCGGGATTTAGATATATCACAGCTTTCAGAAATATGAAACCTATATTTAAAAGGATCGATTGAAATGACATGGGATGAACTTGAAGAAAAATGCAAAAATTGCACCGCATGTGCCATATCTCGCCAACGACACAATGTTGTTATAGGCACGGGAAATAAAAACAGCAAAATAATGTTTGTGGGGGAAGCGCCAGGCTATCACGAGGATATGCAAGGTGAACCTTTTGTGGGAAATGCGGGAGCACTTCTTGATAAAATGCTTGCAAGTATAGGACTAAGCAGACAAAAGGTTTATATTTGCAACATTTTAAAATGCAGACCTACAGATAATCGAGATCCTTCTTATGAGGAACAGGCAAGCTGTATCGGTTTTTTAAGAGAACAATATAAGCTTATAAGACCCATGCTCATAGTATGCCTTGGGAGAATAGCAGCTCAGGCTTTGATAAGTCCGAATTTCAAAATAACACGGCAAAGAGGAAGCTTTGTTGAAAAAAAAGGTGTGCTTTTTATTGCCACATATCACCCATCCGCTCTTTTAAGAGATGAAAGCAAGAAAAAAGAAGCATGGGAGGATCTTAAAACAATAAAACGGAAAATGATCGAAATGGAGATATATGATGAACAAAAGCTTTAAATCCGGATATATTTCACTTATAGGTAAGCCGAATGCCGGAAAATCCACACTGATGAATCTGCTTTTAGGTGAAAAATTGTCTATTACGGCTGCAAAGTCGCAAACCACAAGAAACAAAATACAGACCATTCTTACCGGTGACGACTTTCAAATGGTATTTCTTGATACCCCCGGTATGCATGATGTAAAAAACGAGCTTGACAGCTATATGTTGAAAAGCATAGAAAGCACCTTTAAAGAAGCAGATATATGCTTGCTTTTAATAGAACCTACGGCAAAAACAGATCCTGTAATAGAAAAGCTTCTTGAAAAAGTTAAAAAAGCTGAATGTCCTGTTTTTCTTGTTATAAACAAAACAGATAAAGTAGCGAAAGAAAATCTGCTTAAAGTAATTGATGTATATTCCAAACAGTTTGATTTTAAGGAAATTATACCTGTTTCCGCTCTGAAAGGGGACGGCAAGGAGCTTTTAATGGCAAAGCTGAAGGAATATCTGCCTGAGGGGCCTTTATATTACCCCGAAGATATGATCACTTTGCAAACAGAAAGGGAAATCGTTTCCGAAATAATAAGAGAAAAGGCTCTTTATCTGCTAAGCGACGAGGTTCCTCACGGAATAGCCGTTGAGATCGCCTCAATGAAAAAAAGGGAGGACAAAGAGCTTTACGACATTGATGCTACTGTAATATGCGAAAAAAGTTCTCATAAAGGAATAATAATAGGCAAGCAAGGTTCAATGCTGAAAAAAATAGGTTCAACGGCACGATATGCCATAGAAAAGTTTTTAGGCTGCAAAGTAAATCTTAAACTTTGGGTAAAAGTAAAGAAGGATTGGCGGAGCAATGATTTTCTGGTAAAGGAGCTTGGCTACGATAAGAAGCTGATATGATATGGAACCGATAAAAACCCTCGGACTTATTATAAAAGAGACAATGTCTTCAGACAGCGATAAATTTATTACCGTTCTTACCAAAGACTACGGAAAGGTTAGTCTGTTTATTAAAGGTGCCGTGAAAAACAAAAGTAAATTTTCCGCATCAAGCAAAATATTCAATTACGGACAGTTTGTATATCAAAAAAACAACAACGGACTAAATATACTTTCCGACATAGTTATTTTTGAAGATTTTTACGAAATATCAAAAGATTATCTTTCGTTTGCATACGGAAGTTATTTTTGCAATTTGACAGATGAAACGGTACAAGAAGAAATAGAAGAAAACCACATATTGAAATTGCTTTTTATGGCTTTAAAAAAAATATGCACAGAAGGCA
>DFJD01000022.1:0-601 GCA_002372875.1 Clostridiales bacterium UBA3680 | reverse complement strand
TCGATCAATATATCGGGAAGTGTTTTGAAGGCTTTGCGGTATATTCAAGAAAATGATATCGGCAGAGTTTTTTCATTTACGATGGATAGGGAATATATACCCGAAATGAGGGCTGTTGTTCACAGATATATGAAGTATAATTTTACGGAAGAACCTAAATCCTACCATTTTTTAAGGTCATTGGTAAGCAAAACATAAAAACGGAGGATAAAAATCCTCCGTAATTGTTGCGTTAGTATATGATGATATATTATAAACGAACAACGTTGGCAGCCTGCGGTCCCTTTTCACCGTCTACAACCTCGAACTCTACTTTTTGACCTTCATCTAAGGTCTTGTAGCCTTCGGATTGAATAGCTGAAAAATGTACGAATACATCATCCTCGCCCTCAACGGATATAAAGCCGAAGCCTTTTTCTGCATTGAACCACTTTACTGTACCTTGCTTCATGTAACAGTTCCTCCTAAAAATATAAAAAAATTACCTGCGGAACAAGCCGCTAATCTAATGTACCACTTTTGAAATAAAATATCAAGTGTTATTTTAAGGAAACACTGATTAATTCACTTTAAGCAGATTTGAGGTAATATTATCGCAGAC
>DFJD01000125.1 GCA_002372875.1 Clostridiales bacterium UBA3680 | reverse complement strand
TCTTTTCCGTTTTTACAGAGAGTATATTCACCTTTACCGAATTCATCATAGGAAATGTTAATGGGATAATAATCCGCATTTTCATCTCCGTAGGTCACAATGTTTGCTTTCACATCCTTTGTGACATCCTCAAGCCTTTCGATTTTGTTGTTTATTACAAGAGTACCTTCGGGGGGAAGCTTTTTTGCAAATTTGTTGAATGATGCATATATATTGTCAATGTTTTTAAAATAATCAAGGTGGTCTGCATCAACATTCAGTATTATTGCCGAAAAAGGATTAAATTTTAGAAAGCTGTCGCAGTACTCACAAGATTCAAGTACAAAATAATCCTTTCCGCCCACACGGTAGTTTCCGTTTATAGATGGAAGTATACCACCGATCGACACGGTAGGGTCGGCACCCGCATCAAGGAAAACTTGAGAGAGCATAGATGAGGTGGTAGTTTTGCCGTGTGTACCTGCAACGGAAACAGGGTGTTTATATTCAAGCATCATCTCGCCTATGAGAGTTGCTCTGTCTATAACACGAGCATTTGTTTTTCTTGCGGCAACAAGCTCGGGGTTATCATCCGATATTGCGGCGGTGTATACTATGAGATCCTCATCACCTAAAATATTTTCTGCCTTCTGACCTATTTTTACGGATATACCTATATTTTGTAAGTGGTCTGTTATTGCTGAAGCGGAGGCATCCGAGCCTGAAATTTCAATACCTTCGTTGTTTAAAATTTCGGCTAAAGAGGACATACTTATTCCGCCTATGCCTATAAAATGTATTTTTTTAGCTTTCATTATTTTCTCCTTGCTTACTGAATAAAATCGTTATAAAGAGCAAGCATATCATCCTTTGTAAATGAAAGGTTTCTTGCCTCTATACAGTAGGAATAACCTTGTGAATACCAGCTTAATCGTTGTGCGGAAATGATTTCTCTTTCAAGTGAATTTCCTCGTTCAACCTCGGCTGTTCCCTTATTTACTGCATCCTCTATTGCGGGATTTATTTGAAAATCATCGGAAACATAGTTTATCGCTACTTCCTTAAAGGATACGGTGTCACCTTTATCCGTTACGAAAGTTTCAACCTTTTTAAGAGAAGAATTATATTCATCCTCTGTCTCTTTTTTTACCTTTATAAGGAGTCTTTCACCGCTTGTAAGAGCGTTTTTCTGATAATTGTATACGGCAAGATTGTCGTTTATATCACATTTAGTAAAGAAATAATCTTTAAGATTTTCGCTTTGCATTATTCCCTCGAAACCATTATCTTTGAGATAATTTTTTTCGGGCAGAGGCTGTGCTTCTGTAATTCTTTCCTTATCGTCTATGTTGGGTTGAACGTTTTCGGTCGCATCGGAAATAACGGTAGAAGAAGAACTGCTTTTGTTATTTTTGAAGCTTAGAAAAAGAGCGATTATTATACATACGGCGATAACTGAAATGACCGAAATGATGACTGTTTTTCTGTACTTGTTCATTTTTGTACCTTCCTTAGCATATAATTTACAAACTGACCTGCGGTTCTGCCGGACATTCCTTTTTGTCTTATCTCCCACTTCATAGCCTCGGTCTTTAGAAGTTGTTCATCCACATCAAGACCTTTTCTTTTTGCTACGCCCTTAACTATTTCTATATATTCATCGGGAGTGGGCTTAGAAAATGTGATGGTGATACCGAAACGGTCGGAAAGAGAGAGTTTTTCATTCATATTATCGGCTGTGTGCACTTCCTTTGAATCGGTTATACCGCCGTTGCCTCTGTCTTTCCAGTTTTCCTGAATAAGGTGTCTTCTGTTACTTGTAGCATAGAAAAGAACGTTATCGGGTTTGCCCTCGGAACCTCCTTCAAGAAGAGATTTCATATACTTATACTCTATTTCCGACTCGTCAAATGAAAGGTCATCGGTAAATATAATAAATTTTCTTCCTCTCGGACGTATTACCGCCAAAATATCGGGCAGAAGGGCGATCTGCTCCTTTGTTATTTCAAGCAGTCTTAACCCCTGTTCAAAATATTTGTTTACAAGTGCCTTTACACATGAAGATTTTCCCGTACCTCTTGCACCCACCAAAAGAACATTGTTGGCAGGATAGCCTTCCAAAAATGCTTCCGTATTATAGATAAGCTGATCGATCTGTGACCTGTAACCTATAAGGTCGTCAAAAGTTACGCCGTCGGGATGAGCCACACCCCAAAGACGCTTGTTTTCACTGTCAAATCTGAAAGAACGATAAAGGGCAACATCACCGCAGCCGTATTTTCTGTGAAAACTTGTAATATCATCTATTGTGAAGTTTTCTACAAGGGCATACCTTACATCCGTTTCTTTGTTTATGGGTATATAATCAACTATTATTTCATTTTTGAATTCTTCTTGAGCAAATGCGGCAATTTCTTTTATAGCCTCTATTTCTTTTTTTGCCTCTTCGTATAAAGTTGAACCTTCAACGCTTCTGCCGTTTTCGCAGGCAAGAGTAAAGGCATTTTTGTTTTTCAGCATAAGGGTCATCAAATGCTTTGTAAATATTGCCCCGGAGTATCCGTTTTCTTCGGCAATTGCGATCAGGGCCGAGAAAAAGTCGGCTCTTGCTCTCACTGAGTCATCTGTGATCACCCTTTTAAAAAGAGTGACCGCTCCGTTATTTTTTACTGTGTCGTACACCACAAGGCTTTCGATTTTATTAAGACATTCTTCCTTTGTCATACGTATCCTTTCAACACGGTAATACCGTGTTCACAGCCCGTAATTAGGGTGTTGTTTTTCTTTAATGAATGTATTCGTTCAATTTTTTCTTTTGTTATTCTTTCGCCCGGAAATATTATGGGAATATCAGGCGGAAATGCCGTTATCGCAAGAGCACATATCTTTCCTTCACTTTTTTGAATGGGAATGGTTTCCTTTTCCGAAAAAAATATATCTCTCGGGGTAGCCTCGATATGTGGAGATGAAAAAACGACAGATCTTTGCGGATCTTTTTTGGAATAGGCATATTCTTTTTCGAGCATCTCAACTGCTTCGGCAAATTTTATATACATATCGAAATCGTCCGCAACCGATGTCATAGCTATTATATACTCTTTGGAGCAAAATTCAAGCTCAAAAAGATATTTTTCTCTTAATATTTTACTTAATGTAATTCCGTCAATTTCTTCCGTATTTACAAAAACAGTTATTTTTCCTCTGTCAATGTCGAAGGCACCCGTCGGTTTTTCAAAAAGCTTAAACACCTTGTTTTTGGAAAGTCTTTTTCTCAAATTATCAAGGTTGTGGGTGTATTTTTTAAAATCCTCTTCGGTAAGGCTGTTTTTGGCATGGTCAACAGAGGCCATAACAGGGTAGGAAGGACTGGTGGTCATGGTCATGGAAACAGCCTGTTTAATACGCTGTCTGTTTACAAGTTTGCCTTTGATACTCAGCACAGCAGCCTGATTAAAGCATGGAAGAGTTTTGTGATAACTGTTTACAACTATATCTGCTCCCATTCTTATGGCAGATTCGGGAAAGTAGGGGGAATATGGAAAGTGTGCGCCGTGACACTCGTCAACAATAAGCACTGCACCTTTTTCATGTGCCAATTTTGCAATTTTCTCTATATCGGAAACAATTCCTTCATAGGTGGGGCTTACAATTATTACCGCCTTCGCTTTCGTTTCGGAAAGGGCATCTTTTATTCTTTCGGGATCAATATGAGTGCTTATTCCTTCTTTGCATACAATGGGGTCTATGTAATAGGGAACCGCTCCGGTAAAAATAAAGCCGTTTTGCACGGAACTGTGACAATTTGAAGCGGTGATCGCAATATCACCGGGAGACAGAACAGCGAGCATTGCGGCAAGGATCCCTCCTGAACCTCCGTTTACAAGTATAAAGCTTTCATCTGCCCCTAAAAAACAGGCAAGAGAATCCTGTGCCTGTTTTATTATTCCCGAGGGAGAGTGAAGGGCATCAAGTCCCGTTATCTCCGTAAAATCACATTCTACGGCATCTATAGGTAAAAATTTTTTGTTCCTTTTATGACCCGGCATGTGAAAGGGATAGCTTGTTTGTTTTTTTAAAGTATCATAAATAAAATCCCTCATATTTCCTCCAAACACTGTGTTATTATACTATAATAAGCCTTGGTTTGCAAGAACTATAAAATCTTGTTTGCTTTTGCGGGGAATCGTGGTATAATTTTAACAACTAAGGAAGTCCCCCGCTTCTAAAGCGGGGTGCTTACTTAAAAAACAGTGGTTCAGCACTTTTGCTGCGC
>DFJD01000044.1:33022-38308 GCA_002372875.1 Clostridiales bacterium UBA3680 | reverse complement strand
GAATACGAATATCATTGACTCAGTGTTTCCTTAGAACAATAAAAGAAACACCTGTCAATCAATCATTTGCACATTTGGCTATGGTATGTCAAATCTGCTTAAAGTGAATTGACCGGTGTTTTTTATTTTTTCTTAAAAGAATGACCTATTCCCTCACTCCTCATAGGTTTGGTGATGGGAACAGTAATATTTTCCGTTGTCGGCGTACCAAATCAAAATGTATCGTAGGAAAACCTATGTGTTTTTCCGTTATGCGCTTGATCGGTGTTTTATGTCCAACTTTCCGCTTCCGAAAGCAGTTCTTCAAAAACATCCAAAGCGGAGTTGAAGGTATCTGGGTTTGTCATATCCGCTCCCGCTTCTTTTAAAAGCTCTATGGAATACTTAGATGAGCCGCCTTTTAAAAAGTTTATATAGTTTTCGGCACCGTTTTCCTTAAGTATTTTTCTTGAAAGAGTTATAGCGGCAGAAAATCCCGTTGCATATTGATACACATAAAAGGCTGTATAAAAATGAGGTATTCTTGCCCATTCGGTTGCTATTTGCATATCGGGCACTATATTTTCTCCGTAATATTTTTTGTTAAGTTCCAAATATATGTCGCAATAATCCTCGTATGTTAACGCTTCTCCTTTTTCAAAACGTTTGTGCACTTCAAGTTCAAATTCGGCAAACATAGTCTGTCTGAATATCGTGCCTCTGAACTGTTCGAGAAAATAATTTACTATATACTTTCTTGTGGCATCGTCCTTGGCTGTTGCAAGTAAATATTCCGTCAAGAGGGCTTCGTTAACGGTCGATGCCACTTCCGCAACAAATATCGTATAATCTCCGTAAATATAGGGTTGATTGCTCCAGGTGTAATAAGAGTGCATGGAGTGCCCCATTTCATGGATCAGGGTGAATACGGAATCGATATTTCCCTCGAAATTCATTGATATGTAGGGGTGGGTGCCGTAACTACCCCATGAATATGCTCCGCTTCTTTTCCCTTTGTTTTCAAATTTATCTACCCAGCCGTCTTCATCAAGTCCTTTGTTAAATATTCTGCAATAATCCTCACCCAAAGGCTTTACAGCCTCTTTTACAAGTTTAACAGCATCATCGTATTTCACGGAGATGTTAACATCCTTTATAAGCGGTACGTAGATATCGTAAAAATGAAGTTCATCAACGCCCAAAAGCTTTTTACGCAATGCAACATATCTGTGCAGAAGAGGTAGTCTTTTGTTTACAGCCTCCGTTAAAGATGTATAAACCGATGTGGGTATGTTGTATGCAAAAAGAGCGGCATCAAGGCAGGAAGGGTATTTTCTGACCCTTGAAGAAAATATATCGGCTTTTATCGAACCGGTGTATATTGCGGCAAGGGTATTTTTGTTTTTTCCGTAAGTAGCGTAAACATTTTCAAATGCATTTTTTCTTAATACCCTGTCCTCACTTTGTAAAAAAGCGGTAAAGTTTCCGTGTGTCAGAGTGTGTTTTTCTCCCTTGCTGTCAATTGCATCGGGGAAAACGGTGTCGGCATTGTTGAGCATATAAAAAATATTTGACGCAGAGGAGGTCACAGGCATTGCCATGGAGAGAATTTCTTCTTTATCGGCAGAAAGAATATGTTCTTTTGAACGAAGAAGTTCCTCAATGTAGTGGCGGTAGATACCAAAATCGATATTTTTTAATTTATTTTCACCGAGGGCAAGAATTTCGGGCTCGATAAATGAAGTTAACGCAGAAAAATCGGAAAGCAACATATTTGCTCTGTCATCCATGCTTTGGTGAAGAGAGTCGGAGCTGTCCTCATTAGCTCTCAATCCCGCATACACAAAAAGTCTGTCCATGCGAAGTGAAAGCTCATCTCTTTTTTTTAGTACCTTGCAAACATTCTCGGAGGTTATATTTCCTGAGTATACCGTTATTTCCTTTATTTTTTCCGAAAGGTCGGAAAACTCCTCCTCCCATTTTTTATCACTTTCAAAAAGTGCTTCAATGTTCCATTTATCCTCTTTTCTGATCTCGTTTCTTGTTTTTAAAACTTCCATAAAATTTCTCCTTTTTGGTATTGATAAATTTAACAAATCATAGTATAATTATATTACAAAAATATAAAAAATAAACAAAAACTTTTTAAATAATAAAAAAATGAGATTTACCTATTCTCTTTTAAGGAGGTATTTTTATGGCATTAAAGGTTTTATTTGTGGCTTCGGAGGTTTCTCCCTATGCCAAGAGCGGAGGCCTGGGCGATGTTGCAGGTTCACTCCCTTTAGCGCTTCAGAAAGCGGGCTGTGATGTCAGAGTTGTTTTTCCGAAGTACAGAACCATTAAAGACAGTTTTTTAACGGGCTGTCAGTATGTGACCTCCTTTGATACTACCCTTGATTGGAGAACTCAAAAGGCGGATATTTACACCATGCAGGCAGAAGTGCCCACATACATGATAGGAAACGATTTTTATTTTAACCGAAGCGGTTTTTACGGCTACGGTGATGATGACGAGAGATTTGTGTTTTTCTCAAAGGCAGCTATAGAATTTTTAAACTACATTGATTTCGTCCCCGATGTAATACATTGCAATGACTGGCAAACAGCGCCTATCTGTCTTTATATGAAGGACAGATACTCCCTTATAAAGGATTTTAAAAATGTAAAAACTCTCTTTACGATACATAATCTGCAATATCAGGGTATGTTTACAAAGGGTGCTCTGAGAATGATGGAGCTTGATGAAAACTATTACTTTACCAACGATAAGCTTGAATACTACAATATGGTCAGCTTTATGAAGGCGGGTCTTCTCTATGCCGATGCCGTTTCCACGGTAAGCAAGACCTATGCCGACGAGGTGCAAACTCAGCAGTACGGCTACGGCCTTGACGGTGTTTTAAGAGCAAGAAATAACGTATTGTACGGTATTGTTAACGGAATAGATTATTCCGCAAATGACCCTGCTACATCCCAAAAGATATATTGTAATTTTTCTGCGGATGATATGTCGGGAAAGGCAGAAAATAAAAGGCGTCTTCAAGAGGATCTTCATCTTCCTCAAAATCCCGATGTTCCCATGCTCGGAGTTATTTCAAGGCTTGTTGACCAAAAGGGCATCAACCTTATTTTGCAGGCAAGCTATGAGCTTGTAAACAGAGGTGTTCAACTTGTTATTTTGGGTACGGGTGATTATCATTACGAAAATGTTTTTAAAGACCTTGCCTACAGATATCCCGAAAATATAAGTGCAAATATTCTTTTTGATGACGGCCTTGCACAGAAAATATATGCAGGCAGCGATATGTTCCTTATGCCCAGCCTTTTTGAACCCTGTGGTTTAGGTCAGCTCTTTGCCATGAGCTACGGTACCGTTCCTGTTACGAGGACCACAGGCGGTCTTGTTGACACGGTGCAGATGTTTGATTCCTCCACGGGAAAGGGAAACGGCTTCCAATTCCAAGATTATGACAGTAACGGACTTATGTGGGCTGTTGACAGAGCTCTTGAGGTATACAAAAACAAAGAGAACTGGGATAAAGTGGTTATGAATGCCATTAATACTCGCTTTTCATGGGAGAAAAGTGCCGAGGAGTACATCGACCTTTATAAGAAAATTGTAGAAGGCAAGCAGGATAAATATGCTGAAAATAATTGTTGAAATTATATACAATTAATGGTATAATCATAACATAATACATTACGGCTTATGATAGTATTTGCCGTTTAAAAAGGAGGAATAATAATGGCTTTAGTCGATTCAAAAGAAATGTTCAGAAAGGCCTACGAGGGAAAATATGCCATAGGTGCTTTTAACATCAATAACATGGAGATCGTTCAGGGTATATTAAGAGGAGCTGCAGCGTGCAATTCCGCTGTTATACTTCAAACTTCAAAAAGCGCTCTTAACTATGCCGGTCCCGGCTGTCTGCATGCGATGGTAAAGGCTATAATAGATGAGACAGGCGTGGATGCGGCTTTGCATTTAGATCACGGTCCCGACCTCGAAACCGTAAAGGTTTGCATTGAAAACGGCTTCACCTCTGTTATGTTTGACGGTTCACATTTTGAGTATGAAGAAAATGTGGCAAAAACAAAAGAGGTCGTTGAGTATGCTCATGCACACGGTGTTGTTGTTGAGGCAGAGCTTGGAAAGCTTGAAGGTGTTGAAGATGAGGTAAAAGTGGAATCAGGCCACGGCAGCTATACCGACCCCGATCAGGCAGTTGACTTTGTAACACGCACAGGTGTGGATTCTCTTGCTGTTGCAATAGGAACAAGCCACGGTGCATATAAATTCGCAGGAGAGGCTAAACTTGATTTCGACCGCCTTGCAGTTATTACACAAAAGCTTGAACAAGCCGGATTCAAGCAGTACCCCATAGTTCTTCACGGTGCATCCAGCGTTGACCCCGCGGTTATAGAGCTTTGCAACAAATACGGTGCTCAGCTTAAAGGAGCAAAGGGTATTCCCAATGAAATGCTCAGAAAAGCCGCATCAATGGCTGTTTGTAAAATAAATATGGATACGGATATCCGTCTTACTATGACAGGAGCCATAAGACAGGCGTTTGCCGAGAACCCCGAAAAGTTTGATCCCAGAGGCTATTTAGGTGCCGCAAGAACTATGATTCAGGAGCTTGTGGAAGCGAAAATAAAAAATGTTTTGGGTTCCGAAAACTCCATGAATTAACGGGCGATTTGATTTTTAATGACTTAAGGGGCTGTGAAGAAAAACATATCTTCACGGTCTCTTTTTTTATAGTGAACTGTTTTTGAGGAGGTATAAAATGAATTGTGCGATCATATATTACTCTCAATCCGGCAAAACAAAGAAAATAGCCGAAATGCTCAAGAAAAAATACGGAGCCGACATGTATTTTGTAACTCCGAATAAAGAGTATGGAGGTTATATTTCATCCGTGGTAAAGGTCGGGGCGGAAAAAATAAAAAAAGAAAAAGTCGAGTCCAAAATAATTCCCGTGAAAGCCGAAAAATATGATGTTATATTTATTGGATTTCCCGTGTGGTACGGCTCTATGCCTCCGTTTTTCAGGGAGTATGTTTTAAGCTGTAAAATAATAGGAAAGACCGTAATACCCTTTGTGACCGCATCTGCGGGAGGAAAAGCTTCATCATTAAAGGCTGTGAAACAATCTTGCCCGAACTGTGAAATAAGGGATTACTTTTTCTCTTCCTCCATAAACAAAGAAGATCCCGAAAAATGGGTTGAAGCTCTTATTCTGTGATAAATAAACTTACGTTATACATACAGCACATATATGCAAAAGCTCACATATAAAT
>DFJD01000044.1:30251-32917 GCA_002372875.1 Clostridiales bacterium UBA3680 | reverse complement strand
CATGAAGTAACTTTTCTGTTGACATTGTTGAAAAAAACATTTATTATATTATACAGTGCTGATTTTTGTTTTATAGGAAACGGCAGTTTAAGGTGGTGCAATATGTTTATTTTTAATCCCAAAACAAATTTAATAGAAAGAAGAGAAACGGAATATCCCCTTCAGGATGTGGATAAACCCAATCTTTACGATAATTTGTACAGCTATGACGAGGTGCCTAAAATTGCATTTAACCATAGATTAGTACCTATGGATACTCCCGATAAAATATGGATAACCGATACCACATTTAGGGACGGACAGCAGTCAAGGGAGCCCTATACGGTCGAGCAGATATTACATATCTACAAAAAGCTTCATAAGCTTGGTGGTCCGAACGGAATAATAAAGCAGAGTGAGTTTTTTGTTTACTCCAAGAAAGATCAGGAAGCTGTCTATAAATGTCTTGAACAGGATTATCGTTGTCCCGAGGTCACAACATGGATAAGAGCAAACAAAAACGATTTCGAGCTTGTTAAATCCATCGGTATAAAGGAAACGGGAATTCTTGTCTCTTGCTCCGACTATCATATATTTTACAAAATGAATATGAAAAGGAGCCAGATCATAGATTATTATCTCTCCATAATAAAAGAGTGTATAGAGTGCGGAATAAAGCCGAGATGTCACTTCGAGGATATTACAAGAGCGGACTTTTACGGTTTTGTCGTTCCCTTTGCCTCCGAACTTATGAAACTTTCCGATGAAACGGGTGTTCCCATAAAAATTCGAGCTTGCGATACTATGGGCTACGGAGTTACATTCCCGGGAACTGTACTTCCCAGAAGTGTTGCCGGCATTATATACGGTCTTCATCATCATGCAGGAGTTCCGCAGGAGATGCTTGAATGGCACGGTCATAACGATTTTTATCGTTCGGTCATAAATGCTTCCACCGCATGGCTGTACGGATGTTGCGGCGTGAACTGTTCCCTTTTCGGTATAGGCGAGAGAACGGGAAATACACCTCTTGAGGCCATGGTTATGGAATATGCCCAGCTCAGAGGTACCCTTGACGGTATGGACACCACCGTTATAACCGAGCTTGCAGAATACTTTGAAAAAGAGATAGGTTACAACATTCCACCCATGACACCTTTTGTAGGTGCCGACTTTAACACAACAAGAGCCGGAATACATGCTGACGGAATACTCAAAAATGAGGAAATATACAACATATTCAACACAGATCTTTTGCTTAATCGTCCCGTTAAGGTCGCAGTCAGCAAAACAAGCGGACTTGCAGGGGTTGCGCACTGGATAAATTCCTATTTCGGTTACAAGGGCGATGAAAGAATAGATAAAAAACATCCCGTTGTGGAAAAAATAAAGAAATGGGTAGACTCCGAATACGAGGCGGGAAGAGTGACTGCCATAAGTGATAAGGAGCTTGCAAAGCTTGCAAATGTTGAAATGGAAAAATACATAAACAGTAATGAAAGTAATGACGAAGGAGAAAGCTACGATGCAGAATAAGATTGAAATTGCAAAGGAAAAATTCGGTAAGCTTGTTGAAGAACAGCTGCAAAGAGTTGAAAGAATGAAGGCCGATAAGGATTTTATCGACTTTTCATCTCTTGATGTTATAAAAATCGGTATTTGCGGAGGTGACGGTATAGGTCCCGCAATTACCGCACAGGCACAGAGAATACTTGAATTTTTGCTTGCAGATGAAGTGAAAAGCGGCAAGGTTGAATTCAAGGTCATTGACGGTTTGACAATTGAAAACAGAATAAAGGCGGGCAAAGCTATTCCCGATGATGTGCTTGAACAGCTCAAGGAATGCCCCGTTATATTAAAAGGCCCCACAACCACACCCAGAGCGGGAGATAAGGTAAATATCGAGTCTGCCAACGTTGCAATGAGAAAAGAACTCGATCTTTTTGCAAATGTTCGCCCCGTAAGGATCCCCGAAGAAGGTATAGACTGGACATTCTACAGAGAAAATACAGAGGGCGGCTATACTCTCGGCTCCAAGGGCTTTAATGTAGACGACGATCTTGCATTTGATTTTGTTGTTGCCACAAAGGACGGTACGGAGAGAATTATAAGAGCCGCATTTGAGTATGCCAAGAAAAACAACAAAGGCAAAGTAACATGTGTTACAAAGGCAAACATCATTAAAACAACAGACGGTAACTTCCTCAGAACTTTCAAAGAAATTGCAAAGGAATATCCCGATATAGAGACCGATGACTGGTATATCGATATAATGACAGCCAAGCTCATTGACGAAAACAGAAGAAGAGATTTCAAGGTTGTCGTTCTTCCCAATCTCTACGGCGATATTATTACCGATGAGGCTGCCGAGTTCCAAGGCGGAGTAGGTACGGCGGGAAGTATAAATATGGGCAAAAAATATGCCATGTTTGAGGCTATTCACGGTTCCGCACCTCGTATGGTAGAGGAGCACAGAGACCAATATGCTGACCCTTGCTCCATTATAAGGGCGGCAAGTATGCTTCTTGCTCACATAGGCTATACAGATAAGGCTCAGAAGCTTGACAAAGCTCTTGATATCTGTACACAGACAGAAAAAAAGATTCAAATAACGGGCCGTCCCGACGGTTGCACAAGTGCCGAACTTGCCGACTACATAATGGAAACGATAAAGACTCGTTGTTAAG
>DFJD01000044.1:17818-30182 GCA_002372875.1 Clostridiales bacterium UBA3680 | reverse complement strand
AAGTAATAAACAGGCAGGGATCCTCCCTGCCTGTTTTGAGGTGTAAAATGAATAGATTTACGGGGTTTAATTCGGAAACAAATGATTTTCTTGTGGGAATTACCTTTAACAACAATAAAGAGTGGTTTTACGAACATAAGAAAATGTATGACGAAAACGTGCATAAAGCGATAACACTGCTTGCAAATGAGGTCTATGAAAAAATGCACGCCTACGACGATAATTTTCTTGAAATACCGAAAATATCGCGTATAAACAGAGATCTGAGGTTTTCAAAAGATAAAAGACCGTACAAAGTGTCAAAATGGTTCTTTCTCAGAGGTGACGGAAAGCCCGATATTATATATCCCAGGCCATCATTTTATTTTGAAATATCCGCCAACACTTGGTCATACGGGTTGCTTTTTTGGGCAAAACCGGCGGGAATGGCAAAATACAGACAGATGATAGAAGCAAACAGAGCGGAATTCGAGAATATAATAAAAAAGCTTAAGAAAAACAAACAGTTTTTAATATCCGGAGAAAAATACAAACGGATATATAACACCGATTTATCCGATGAATTACAGGATTTTGCACAGCGTAAAGAGCTTGTGATCTCATCCGAAAGAGAATATACCGACACCGTGGTGTATTCCCCCGAGCTTCCGAATTTTATTTTCGAAGAATACAAAAAACTGTATCCCCTTTATAAATTTCTCTTAAGAGGGTCTTTAAATGAATGATGATATTTTTTATATGGAAAAGGCTCTTCAAAGAGCCAAGATCGCATACGAAAACGGAGAAGTACCGATAGGATGCGTTATTGTGCATAACGGCAATATTATAGGTCGCGGCGAAAACAGAAGAAAACTTGAGGGCAATGTTCTGTGCCATGCCGAAATAATAGCCATTAATGAGGCTTGTAAGGCTATAAAAGACTGGAGACTTGAGGATTGTACCGTTTATGTTACCGTAGAACCCTGCCCCATGTGTGCAGGTGCCATACTTCAGGCAAGAGTTCCGAGGCTGGTCTACGGTACCCCGAATCCCAAAGCGGGTTGTGTAGGCTCCTTGTACAATCTGCTTGATGATAAAAGGTTTAACCATACGGTAGAGGTTAAAAGCGGCATTTTAAAAGAAGAATGTTCCGAGATAATGAGCAGTTTTTTCAGAGAATTCAGAATGAGGGAGAAAGCACTTGCAAGCGGTAATATTTGATTTTGACGGAACCATAGCCGATACGGGACATATTTGGGATAAGGTGGACAGATTTTTTTTCGAAAAAAGAGGGATACCATTTCCCGAGGATTATGCCGATGCTATAGGCACAATGAGTTTTGATGAGGGAGCGATATACACAAAAAATAAGTATTCTCTTCCCGATAGTGTGGAGCAAATACAAAATGAATGGAACAATTACGCATTGAAAGCTTATACCGAAATAGACAGCTTAAAAGCAGGTGTCAGAGAATATATTTTTCACCTTAAAAAGAAGGGCATAAAAATAGGGCTTGCGACTGCCTCGAACCCCGAATATTATACCCCGGTACTGAAAAAAACGCAAACCTTTGACTGCTTTGATGCTTTTGCCCATGGGAGAGATGGGGTAAGAGGAAAAGATTATCCCGATATTTACAAATTATGTGCTAAAAGATTGCAAATCGAACCCGAGAACTGCTTGCTGTACGAGGATGTTCTAAACGGTATAGTATCGGCAAAAAAAATAGGTATGAAGGTTACGGCGGTATATGATAATCAGCCGAAGAAACGCTGGGAGCAAATAAAAAAAGAGGCGGACGGATTTGTAAATTCTTTTGAAGAAATTAAATTTTGATTTGCTTTTTTTAATTTGCTTTTTCTACTCTTCTATGTTAATATAAGGTCGTCTTTGATATAAAGAAAAAGCGGATTTAGAGATCAACATAGAAAAATTTTCGTTATGTTTTTCGGAGGTTCTTAAAATGTCTGTATTTGATGTCTTCTCACTACTTGGAGGAGTAGGTCTGTTTCTTTTCGGTATGACAATGATGTCGACCGGTTTAAGAAATGCCTGCGGTAATAATTTGCAGGGAATACTTGAAAAAGCTACGGCAAACAAATTCTTGGCTATAATTGTGGGAGTTGCAGTAACCGTGCTTATACAAAGCTCATCGGCTACCGATGTCATGGTTATCGGTTTTGTTAACTCCGCTATGATGACTCTTTCTCAGGCGATAGGAGTAATCATGGGAGCCAATATCGGAACCACCATCACAGCACAGATCACAGCCTTTGATTTAAGCAGTATCACGCCTTTGTTCCTGTTTTTTGGTGTTGTTCTTTATATCTTTGTAAAAAAGAGTTTTGTTAAATACATAGGCACCATAATAATGGGCTTCGGTATGCTTTTTCAAGGCATAACGCTTATCAAAGCCGAAGTTAAGCCTCTTGCCGATACCATATGGTTTGGAAATATTATGGATACTCTTTCAAACCCGGTACTTGCCATTATTTTCGGTATTGTGTTTACCGCACTGTTACAAAGCTCATCATCATCCATTGTCATTTTCCAGTCTTTTGCGGTGGAAGGTATTCTTGAATATAAAGTGGCGGTATACCTTATAATAGGAGCAGCAATAGGTTCTACGGCACCAAATCTTCTTGCCTCCCTTACGGCGAACAGAAACGGTAAAAGAAGCGCCTACATAAATTTGATATTCAATATTTTAAGAGCTGTACTTATTGTAACGCTTATAAACATATTCCCGCAGATAACCGATTTTATATGCAAAATGTCTCCCGGGGATATAGGCAGACAAATAGCTAACACTCATACGATATTTGCGTTGGTGGCAGTTATTGCTCTTGCTCCTTTTTCAAACCTGATTATCAAAATTTCGGAAAAACTTATACCCGTGCTTCCCGAAGAGACGGAAAAGCTTGCAGACAGAGAGCTTAAATATATGACTCTCAATCAAAATCTGCCTTCACCCGTCGCTCTCCACCAGGCTCAAATGGAAATAGCAAGAATGGGTCGTCTTGCCGCAAAGAATTTAAGACAGGCGTTGGAATGTTTCTTTGAACCTGATGATGCGAAAATACAAAAGGTTCTCGACAGAGAAGAATCGGTGGATATCCTTACCGAAAAGATCGAGAATGTTGCCGTTAGATTAAGATCTCTCGGACTTACCGCCATAGAAATAGAGAAGGTCTCCAAAATGACCATATCCGTAAATGATATTGAAAGACTTTCAGATTATGCCGAAAATATTGTGGAATACATATCCATGCTCAAGGAAAGAAAGGCGGAAATGTCGGAGATAGCACTTAACGAGCTTAAAGAGATGGCGCAAGCAACTTTGCAATCCGTGGATTATGCCGTGAAGATATTTGAAACCGATGACTTTGCTCACATTCCCGACCTTTACGATATAGAGGATAAGGTTGACGATTATAAAACAAGACTCATAGCAAACCATGTTGACAGACTTATGGTTAAAAGCTGCGATCCTGTTGCAGGAGTTGTTTTTACCGATATGGTTACCGACCTTGAAAGATGCTCCGACCATGCCTGTAATATCGCCTGTTCACTTTCATTTAAGCCCAAATTAACTAAATAAAAAAAGTTCTTGCATTTTACCTTCACATATGGTATCATTCACTTTTGTAGAGTTCCTTTGCTCAGGATTCAGGCATCTCCGACCGATCCTTGGCAAACGGAGTAAATATATTTTTTTGGAGGAAACAAAATGGACAAGAAAGAAATTATCAAAGCCTATGGCAGAAACGAAGCCGATACCGGTTCACCCGAGGTTCAGGTTGCTCTTCTTACACAGAGAATCAACCACCTTACAGAACATTTAAAAGAGCATAAGAAAGATCACCACTCAAGAAGAGGTCTTCTTAAGATGGTTGGTCAGAGAAAAGGTCTTTTAAACTACATCAAAAGCAAGGATGTTGTTAAGTATCGTGAGCTTATCGCTTCTTTAGGATTAAGAAAGTAATTTCAGACCTTACGACGCGGTTTGTACCGCGTCGTTTTTATTGGTGTTGTGCCGTTGTTAAAATTCATCGGCATTATTTCAGGAAATTGTATGCAAAAGGTCGCTTTTTAGTTTAGAAAACTGTTTGGAGGCTGTTTTCTAAGCTAAAAATACGACCGAAAATTTTACAGGAGGTTCAGTAATGAGCAAAATTTACAAAACAGAGCTTGCCGGCAGAGAGCTTTCCGTAGAGATCGGAAAGGTTGCCGAGCTTGCAAACGGAGAATGTATTGTCAGATACGGCGATACCATGGTTCTTGTGACTGCCGTTGCATCCGAAAAGCCCAGAGCGGGTATCGACTTTTTCCCTCTTTCGATCGATTACGAGGAAAAAATGTATTCCGTAGGTAAAATACCCGGCGGCTTTACAAAAAGAGAGGGCAGACCTTCGGAAAAGGCTATCCTTACCGCAAGAGTTATAGACAGACCCATCAGACCTCTTTTTCCCAAGGATTACAGGAATGATGTATGCATAAATGCTCTTGTAATGTGTGTGGAGCAGGATAATTCACCCGAGATATGTGCTATGCTCGGTTCTTCCATAGCTCTTTCCATATCCGATATTCCCTTTGCGGGCCCTACCGCTTCTGTAAGTGTAGGTATGATAGACGGAGAATATATAATAAATCCGACCGTAGAGCAAAGAGAAAAAAGCAGAATGAATCTTACCGTATCCTCTACCAAGGAAAAGGTTATGATGATCGAGGCAGGTGCCGATGAAGTTACCGACGAGGAAATGTTTGAGGCGATAATGTTCGGTCACAGACAGAATGTTGAGCTTTGCAAGTTTATCGATACCATCGTTGCCGATCTCGGAAAAGAAAAGCACAGCTATGAGGAGCATGTTGTAGATCACGATTTCTACGATGCGATCAAAGAGCTTATCGGTGATTCTCGCATGGAAGAGGCTGTATTTACAGACCTTAAGCAATTAAGAGATGAGAGAATAAGCGAAATAAAAAATGAAGTAAACGAAAAGCTTTTTGAAAAATTCGGTAATGAGGATGAAGAAGCCTTTGCTGTTGCAACAGACGAGGCTATATATAAATACGAGAAAGAAACCGTCAGAAGAATGATTTTAAGAGATCATAAAAGACCCGACGGCAGAGCTCTCGACCAGATAAGACCTTTGAGTGCAGAGGTTGACATTCTTCCCAGAACTCACGGTTCCGCACTCTTTAAAAGAGGTCAAACACAGGTGCTTACCGTTACTACCATAGGTTCCGTTGCCGATGCTCAAAAACTTGACGGTCTTGACACTTCCGTAACACAGAAAAGGTATATGCACCAATACAACTTCCCCGGTTATTCCGTAGGCGAGGCTAAGCCCTCAAGAAGCCCCGGAAGAAGAGAAATAGGACACGGTGCTCTTGCCGAAAGAGCTTTGCTTCCCGTAATTCCCTCCGAAGAGGAATTCCCTTATGCATTAAGACTTGTATCCGAGGTCTTATCCTCAAACGGTTCCACATCTCAGGCAAGTGTATGCGGCTCCACATTGTCGCTTATGGCTGCAGGTGTACCCATTAAAAAACCCGTTGCGGGTATTTCTTGCGGACTTGTGACAGGAGAAACGGATGATGATTTCATCCTTCTTACAGATATTCAGGGAATAGAAGATTTCTTTGGAGATATGGATTTCAAGGTTGCGGGCACAAAAGACGGTATCACAGCCATTCAAATGGATATGAAGATTCAAGGTCTTACTCCCGCGATCATAAAGGGTGCTATTGAAAATACCCACAAAGCAAGGAACTACATCCTTGACGAGGTCATGCTCAAAGCCATACCCGAGCCCAGAAAGCACCTTTCCGCTTATGCGCCTAAAATTGAATTTGTACAGATAGATCCCGACAAGATGGCTGATGTTATCGGTTCTAAGGGTAAAGTTATAAACAGGATCCTTGAAGAATCGGGAGTTGATAAGATCGATACCGAAGACGGCGGAAAGATATACATTTCTTCACCTAACGAAGAAGCTATCAAAAAGGCTGCGGAAATGATTGACCTTATTGTAAACGACCCCATTGTCGGAAAGAATTATACAGGTAGAGTTACAAGAATAATGACTTTCGGTGCTTTTGTAGAGCTTGCTCCCGGCAAAGAAGGACTTTGTCATATATCCAAACTTGCCAACGAAAGAGTTAATAAGGTTGAAGATGTCGTTAAAGAGGGCGATGTAATAACCGTCAAAGTTACCGAAATCGACAACCAGGGAAGAATTAATCTTTCAAGAAAGGCTTGCCTTCCCGCAAAATAATTTATAAGGAAGCGCATATAAATTAATCAGTGTTTCCATAACGGTAATATTATACAAAACAAGGAGATATGAGTCTTACTTTTTGAAGATTCATATCTCTTTTTTTGAGTAATAAATAACAAAATAATGATTACATTTTTGTTACAATTATTAAAAAGAGTGAAGGGCATCGTCTAAAAAAAACGGAGATTTTTTAGGTGAAAATGGTAATTGTTATGAAATTTTCAATTTTAATAAACATTATAAAGTAAAAAGTTGTGAAATTTGCTCAAAAAAAATTAAAAAATTCATTGCGTTTGTGATTTTTTTATGCTATAATACCACTACAGTTAAAAATATGCGTTGATGTGTTTGTGTAAAAGTGTTAATGTAAGGCTTTTTGCCGGAGCTTTGCATTGTTATTAAAACACCTGTCAACCGTATGTGACAATAATGAAGGAGGATTCTCATGAAAAAGAACGTTTTAAAGCGTGTCTCGGCTTTAGGTCTGTCATTGCTTATGACAGCCGGCGCAGTGGGTTGTTCTAAATCCGGAAGTTCCAAAAACGAAGCAGTGGATATTAATGCTGTGGACGATAAGCCTGCCGAAATCACTGCCATGGTTGATACGACCATGACCTTCGAAAACGGTTTACAGGATGTTGCCGACAAGTATAAGGAATATACGGGCATTAATCTTAAAATCGAAAAGCCCGACCACGCAAAATACTACGAAAAGGTTACACTTTCATTTGCAAGTGAAAACCCTTCGGATATTATAGAGGTTGGTTCCACATACTATCCTCAGCTTGCCAATTACGGCGCTTTTGAAGACCTTACGGCACTTTGGGATAATTCCGAGCTTAAGCAAAAGGGCGTTCTTGATGAAAATTATGTAAATGCCCTTAAGATCAACGGTAAGCTTTACGGCTTCCCTATGGCTGCAGGTAACGGTACTTGTACTTATGTAAGACAGAGCTGGATAGATGATATCCTTAAGAATGATCCGAACGCCTTCGGCGGTGCATCAACTCCTCAAAATTATGAGCAGTATATAAAGATGCTTGAAGCATTCAAGAACAGACCCGCCGTTGACGGAAAGGCTATGATCCCTCTTACAGCAGCAGGTCTTATCCAGAGCGAAACTCCTTATGATATCTATTTAAGAGAGTTCTATCAGGATGCAAAGCCCGACTTCTACTACGATGTTGCAAGCGGTAAGTATGTTGACGGTTTCGATTCCGAAGCAATGTTCGGAGCAAACGGTGCGCTTGCAAGACTTAGAAATGCATACCAGGAAGGTCTTATCGATGCCGAAGTTGTTACAAACAAGACATCTACTTGCCGTGATAAGTTTGGCCAGGGTATTGTAGGTTGCTTCAATTACTGGGCAGGTATGTGGTGCAAGAAGCTCAACAAGTCTCTTCCCGAAGATCAAAGAGGAGATGCGGTTGCTATCCCTGCTATTGCTGAATGTAAATATACAGAGCGTGTACCTACCGCTCTTGCAATGAGTATCTTCTGTGACCAGAAGGCAGCTACTTTCAAGTGGTTCCTTTGCTACTCACATGATGCCGGAACAATGAGCGAAGGCCAGGAAGACGGCGGACAGATGCTCTTTACCCACGGTGTAAAGGATATTCACTGGGAATGGGTTGACAAGGCTGCTAATGTAGCTCATCCTCTTAAGCAGAAAGAAAATCCCGATACGGATGTAGAGAAAACATTCTTTGCTCCCGAGCTTTCCATAACAAATTGGGTAGACCCCATTGCTCAGGAAGAACAGGTTGTGGATTCACAGGCTATTTATCGTGCATCTTGCGAGTTTGCTGAAGTGCCTATCGTTACCGATATCATTTCACAAAACCTTTCAGATCTTAACGACCTTAAGAGTCAGATCATTGCCGATGTTGTAAAGAACAACAAGGATTACAAGAGTACCGAAGAGGCTCTTGAAGCGGGCAGAAAGCAGTACCAAGAGGCAGGTAAGTATTATGCAGATCAGATTGTTGAAGACCTTAACAGCGATCCCGAAAGACTTGCCGCAGCTAAAGCGTCTCATGCACAATAATTTTTATCCTCGCTCCTTTACGGAGTGAGGTGCTTTTGAAGAAAATCTTAACGAAAGGATGGTTTCTAATGGCAAACGAAAACGGCACAGGCGTTGACACAAGAGATGCCAACGGCAGAAGCAGGAACCTTGCTAACAGAGAAGAAAATATGCAAAACGATATCCAAACCTCTGCGGCATCAACTCCGACATCAAGAGTTGCCGCAAACGACAGAATAGATTACGATAAAATCGTAGTTAAGCCTCCTACGATCGGTCAGAGAGCATACAAGTACAGATATTTCTACCTTATGGCAATACCCGTACTTATAATATTGCTCATATTCTACTACTGGCCTATGTTAGGTATAAGATACGCTTTTTCACAGTATACATTCCGTGAAATAGCTACACAGACAGGTCCCAATTACAGCGATTTGTTTGTTAACTTTAAGTTCCTTGTAACAAGATCCGCGTTCAGATACGCATTTGCCAACACACTTATATTAAGTATTGTTAAGCTCTTGCTCTCAACGGTAGTTACCGTTGTTATAGCACTTATGATGAACGAAATAGCTCATCAGTGGGGAAAGAAATTTGTTCAGACAGTTCTTTACCTTCCTCACTTCTTATCATGGGTTGTTGCCGCTTCTATCTTTATGCTCATTCTCTCCGCAGGTACATCCGCAGCAGAGGGTGACTTAAGTAACGTTGGTTTTGTTAACTCTATTTTAATTAAGCTTCATATTCTTAAGGCTCCCGTAGACTTCCTCACAAGCACAAAGCATTGGAGAGGTGTATGGTACATAATGAACCTCTGGAAAGAAACAGGTTGGGGCACGATCATTTACATGGCTGCTCTTGCAGGTATAAGTCCCGATCTTTACGAGGCTGCAGAGATCGATGGTGCAAACAGATTCCAGCAGACAATACACATTACATTACCTTCACTTATGAACACGATCCTTGTCGTATTCATACTTAACCTTGCTAAGGTTATGAACGTATTTGAGTCTGTCTTCGTTCTTTACAACTCACTTGTATACTCCGTAGCTGACGTTATCCAAACATATACATACCGTGTCGGTATTGTAGGTAATGATTACGGTTATTCAACAGCTATCGGTCTTTTCAAGTCCGTTATATCACTTATCCTTGTTACCATTTCCAACAAGGTAAGCGAGAAGATAAGAGGATACGGTATAGTTTAATCGAAAGGAGAGAGAAAGTTAAATGACTAAGAAATTCAATTTATTTGATCCGCAATATGCTGCAAGATCTTGGTTTATAGTGTTTAATTCACTTTTCTTCATTCTTTTGATGTGTGTGATGATAATACCGATACTTAAGATCCTCAGTGATTCCCTTGTAAACGAAACTGTTTACGGCCTTGAGTTATGGCCCAAGGAATTTAACCTTATAGCATACAAGAAGATATTCACAACAGAGTCCCTTATCAAGCCTCTCGGAATATCTGTTCTTACAACACTTGCAACAACATTTTTCGGTTTGCTCATATCTACACTCGGTGCATACGTTCTCATTCAGAAAGATATGCCCGGTGTTAAGATATTCAGTACCTTACTTGTATTCACAATGATCTTCAACGGTGGTCTTATTCCTACATTCCTTGTTATGAAGAAGATCCACCTTCTCAACTCATTATGGGCAGTTATTCTTCCTATGAGTATGAACGTATACAACCTTGTGCTTATGAGAAGTTTCTTCGAGCAGCTTCCCGAAAGTTTATTTGAGGCGGCAGAGATCGACGGATGTACTCCTATGGGTATCTTCTACAAGATCGTTCTTCCTCTTTCAAAGGCAGCTCTTGCATCTATCGGTCTTTTCTTTGCCGTTGCTGCATGGAGCGAATATTTCCACTATGTAATTTACATTACATCAACGGATAAATACAACTTCCAGTACAAACTCAGAGACCTCTTCCAGGATAAGCAGGAAGCAGATGAGGGCGAAAACATCAACGTTAACACTCTTAAGAGTGCAGCCGTTATCGTTTCAATCGTTCCTTTCATGTTCATCTATCCTTTCTGCCAGAAGTATTTCATGACAGGTGTCACAATGGGTGCTGTTAAGGAATAATGATTTTAAGGTGCATACCAAGGGTATGCACCTTTTTTAAAATATGTATAATTACAAAAGAGAAACAACATTTATATTGATTATCTGCAAAAAAAATGCTATTATAAAATAGTATGAATGAAGAAAACAACAGTAAAACACTTTACTGCTCACGGAAAGGAAATTAATAAAAATGACTAAATTCTCGTGTAAATTTATCTCTGCTTTTTTTATGTCTGCTTCGGCAGCCGCAATTATTTCAACGGGCATATTTGCAGCCACACCCTCTTTAAGTGTTCAGCCGTCATCGGCGACGGTCAAACCCGGAGATACCTTTACCGTTAATGTAAATATCTCGGATAATCCCGGTATATCGGGCTATGATATCATTTTAAGCTATGACAGTACAAATCTTGAATATGTAGGCAATAACAGCGGAAGTGTCTCACTTGGATATTCCGTTGCAAACACAAATTATTCCGATGGAAAAATAAAACTTTCGGCGGCTTCCGCTTCAGATGTTAGCGGTAACGGCTCCCTTCTTACCCTTTCCTTTAAAGCAAAAACAACATCAAACGGTAAAAATGCAAGCATAAGTGCATCTGCTGAAACTCTCTTTAATTCATCTATGACAGATATATCCGCAAGCACAGGCTCCGCAACTGTTAAGATACAGTCTGCTTCGGGTTCGGAGACAAATACCGAGGCAACAACTCAAACAACCTCAAAGTCGGAGCAGTCCACTCAAGCTGCCACACAATCTCAGCAAACCACAAAGAGTGCATCCGAACAAACAACAAGCAAGCAGGCTGAAAATCCAACAGAAGCAACCACTTCTTCAGCGGGATATATAAAGGGCGATGTTAACAACGATAAACTTGTTAACAGAGGGGATTATGTTCTTGCAGCCAAATTTTTTGCAGGCAACAACGTTTCGGTAAATACCGCCGCTCTTGATGTTGATGATAACGGAAGTGTAACAAGAGCCGATTATATGAAAATATCAAGATATTTTGCGGGTAAAATAGACTCACTTTGATATAAACGCATTAATTCGGGATTTAATAATATTTTACTTGAATATTTCATGAATATGGTATAAAATAACATTTTGATTAGTTATCGCAAAATGAAGGGCTGCCGTTGATATTATGAATATTGAAAACATTACGGAGCAATTTAAAAAGATAAAAACTTTTGTTGCTTCAAAAAACTACTATTTCGATGATCACATTTGTCTTGATGGCAAAATAGAAAGACTTTATATGGACAATACCCTTTCAAACGATAATTCCGACAGTATCGTGCGTTACGGTATTTGCCCGAAATGCGGTACTTGTCTGTATCATAACGATTTTAAGGATGATTGATTTGGAGGATGAAATATCGCGATGAGTGATGAGAGCATTAAAAACAATTTAGGCGAGACGGGAAATTTTATACACGAGTATATTAAGGAGGATTTGGGAGAAAATACCTCCTCCATCATCACAAGATTTCCGCCCGAGCCTAACGGCTATCTTCATATAGGACATGCCAAAAGTATTTGCTTGAATTTCGGCCTTGCCGAATACTACGGAGGAAAATGCAACCTTCGTTTCGATGATACAAATCCCGCAAAGGAAGATACTGAATTTGTGGAATCCATTAAGGATAATATTAAATGGCTTGGCTTTGATTGGGAAGACAGACTGTTTTTTGCTTCGAGCTATTTTGAAAAAATGTATGAGCTTGCTTTGGGTTTGATTGAAGACGGACTTGCTTTTGTGTGTGATATGAGTGCCGAACAAATAAGACAGGCAAGAGGTTCACTTACAGAACCCGGAAAGGAAAGTCCTTACCGAAACAGAAGTGTAGAGGAAAATATCGATCTTTTCAAAAGAATGCGTAACGGCGAATTTGCCGACGGGGAAAAAACATTAAGGGCGAAAATTGATATGTCCTCTCCCAATATAAATATGCGTGACCCCGTTATTTACAGAATTGCGCATATTG
>DFJD01000044.1:4906-17748 GCA_002372875.1 Clostridiales bacterium UBA3680 | reverse complement strand
ATAAATGGTGCATTTATCCCATGTATGACTTTGCTCACCCCGTAGAGGATGCTATAGAGGGAATTACACATTCCATTTGCACAATGGAGTTTGAAGACCATAGACCTCTGTATGACTGGGTCGTTGATAATGTAAGGCTTGATACAAAGCCTCGTCAGATAGAATTTGCAAAGCTCAATATAGCTGATGCAATTTTGGGAAAGAGATATTTAAGAAATCTTGTTGAAACCAATCAGGTCGATGGGTGGGACGATCCCCGTCTTTATACACTTGAAGGTATAAGAAGAAGAGGGTATACTCCCGCTTCAATAAGAAATTTCTGCAATATGGTGGGTGTTTCAAAGGCAAACAGTCTTGTAGATCCGGCTCAGCTTGAATATTGCATAAGAGAGGATCTTCAGCCAATATCTCCTGTGTATATGGCTGTTCTCGACCCTATAAAACTTGTTATAACAAATTATCCCGAAGGGGTTACCGAAGAGTTGGAGCTTGAAAATCACCCTAACGGCGAAATGGGTTCAAGAAAAGTAACATTTTCAAGAGAGCTTTACATCGAAGCTTCCGATTTTGAAGAAAATCCTCCAAAAAAATATTTCAGACTTACCCCTGGTAAAGAGGTAAGATTGAAGGGTGCATATTTTGTAACCTGTACAGATTGCGTAAAGGATGAAAACGGAAAGGTCATTCAAGTAAACGCAACTTATGACCCCGCAACCAAAAGCGGACTTAATTTTACGGAAAGAAAGGTCAAAGGTACCATTCATTGGGTAAATGCTGCCGATGCCGTAAAAATTAAAGTTAATCTTTACGAAAACCTTGTTGTTCCCGATGAGGCTTCCGATAACGGTTACAGCCTTAATCCCGATTCCCTTAAGCAGGTGGTTGCCTATGCTGAGCCTGCTTTGGCAAAGGCTGAAAGGGATGACAAATTCCAATTTATGAGAAACGGCTATTTTGTTGCCGACAGAAAATATTTTACCAAAGACAACCTTGAATTCAACAGGATTGTCTCTCTTAAAAGCTCTTTTAAGCCAAACAAATAATCAGGAGACAGATATGAGCGACAGATACGATATTTATGACGATTATGATGCTGAGGTGACTCACAGCAGAACAAATCGTTCAACCGACGACAGCGGATCGGGCGGAAAAAAGAAACGTTCCTTATTGGGAAGATTTTTGGCTGTTTTCTTTTCCGTATTGTTTTTGTTTATTTTTGCCTTTGGAGCCTATATTGCCTACAAGGCATTTAAAGATCCCATAATTATTGCTACGCCTCAGGATGGGCAGTCTCAGCAAAAGCCTGCAGATCCTGTCGGTACCATAATAGACGATATTACAAGTGCTCCCAAGCTTAACGAAAGAACCAATTTTCTCATACTCGGAACCGATGAGGACGGCTCAAGAACAGACACAATACTCTTGTGCTGTTTTAATGCCACTTTAAATGAGCTAAGTATGATTTCCATTCCCAGGGATACGCTTGTTGAAGTTTCCGATGAAACATTCAACAAGATGATTTCGGAATTTCCCGAACCCGGACAAAAGGGAATGAAAATAAATGAAATATATCATTACGGAGGCAAAAAAGAGGGCATAAATATGCTTAAAGGACAGATCGAGAGCATGTTCGGCATTTCTATTGATTATTATGTGCTTGTAAGTTTTGATGCCTTCGATTACCTCGTTGATTCCGTTGGCGGTGTGGAATACAATGTTCCCATTCCCATGGATTACGAAGACCCCTATCAGAACCTTGCAATTCACCTTGCACCCGGTCTTCAGGTCTTAAACGGAGAGCAGGCCGAGGGTCTTGTTCGTTTCCGTTCGGGATATTCAAATGCCGATCTGGGAAGAATTGAAACACAGCAGAACTTTATAAAGGTTCTTCTTAAAAAGCTTACAAAATCGGATGTTATTTTTGCAAACGCAAAAGATTATATCTATGCCTTTTTCAAATATGTGGATACCGATGTAAGCGTAGCCGATGCTATAGGCTATGTTTCGGTGTTTAAAAAGTTTGATGCAAACAATCTCTATACATACACTCTTCCCGGAGATGTGGCGGATAAGTACGGCTTTATAGGCGGCTACGGTTATTATCCCGAGGAAACAAGAGATTTAAGTTATGAGGTATTTAAAAAGCCGAGCAACGAAATAAAGGCAGACAGAGAAAGGGCACAAAGTGCCGAAACGGCTTCCGAAAAATATGATGATACTACTCTTGACATACAGGTATTAAATGGCGGTTACACCGACGGTATGGCTGCCGAAATACAAAAAATGCTCAACAATGCAGGCTACAACGTAACAGCCATTGATACATGGACAGGAAATAAGTCTCAGAAAACAAGGATTTATGTAAGAGAAGACGGAATGGGACAGGATGTGGCTCAATTCTTCTCAGACGCCGAAATAATAACAGATCCGGAGTTCTCAAAAGAACACGATTTGACGGTTATTATCGGTTTGGGTGAATTCTTGAATGCCGATGGCAGTGGCGGAGCATACAATCAGGATTATTATGAAGGGTACTAATTTGGATATTGCTATCATAGGGGGCGGAGCATCGGGAATGATGTCCGCTCTCTCAGCTGTAAAACAATCAGAAAAGCTGAATATAGCGGTTTTTGAAAGACTTGACAGAGTTGGCAAAAAAATACTTGCTACAGGTAACGGAAGATGTAATTTCAGCAATATCAACACTTCTGTTTCTCATTACCATGGACAAGTCCCCGATTTTGCAGATTATCCTTTAAAGGAGTTTACCGTAGATGATACGGTAAACTTTTTTAATACATTGGGAGTTTTTCCGAGAGAGGAAAGAGACGGCAGACTTTATCCTTTCAGTCTGCAGGCAAGTGCCGTGCTTGACTGCTTAAGAAATGAGCTTTCAAGACGAAACATAACCGTATATACTTCTCGGAAAATAATCGACATTAAGCATAAGGGAAGCGTATTTCGCTTGTCAGACCAAGATAAAAACAGTTATACCGCAAAATCGGTCATAATAGCGGGAGGGGGCTGTGCATCTCCATCTCTCGGGTCCGATGGTTCCGCCTTTGATTTGTTAAAATCTCTCGGACATCGAATGGAAAAAACTTATCCTACGCTGGTTCAGCTGAGAACAGATACCGAAGGAATAAAGGGTTTAAAAGGTATCAAAACCGAAGCAAAAGTTTCTCTTATCCATGGAGACAGAATAATTACAGCCAAACAAGGTGAACTTCTTTTTACAGACTACGGCATTTCGGGTCCGCCTGTTTTCGATATTTCCGTAGAGCTTACGGGCAAAAAAAATGCAAGTGTTGAAATCGATTTTATGCCCGAATATGATGAGAAGGCTGTTTTTGAAATATTAAAACACAGAACGGGCGTTCTTTCCCATTTGACCGCAGAGAACTATTTTGTGGGTTTACTTAATAAGAGAGTGGGAAATCTTATCGCAAGAAGAGCGGGGATACAAAAACTTTCAATGTCGGTATCCGAGTTTACAGAAGTTCTTTTGTGGAAGCTGGCAGCAAACATCAAGCATTACAGTCTTAACATAACGGGAACACAGGGCTATGACAATGCACAGGTCACAGCAGGAGGCATTTCCGTGGCTGAGTTTGATAATAAAACGATGGAATCAAAAGTTATATCGGGAATATTTGCTTGCGGAGAGGTGCTTGATATATATGGAGATTGCGGAGGATACAATCTTCAATGGGCATGGTCAAGCGGATATGTTGCCGGAAGAGAGTGTGCTTTAAAATGCTTGAAATATCGCAAATAAAGCTTCCCGTTACCGTTAAAAACGAAAAAGAGGAGCTTGTAAAAAAAATATCCGAAATGTTAAAGGCTGAAATTCGGGATATAAAAATATTAAAAAAATCTATAGATGCACGAAAAAAGCAAAATATTGTATATGTGTATAAGGTTGCCTTTAATGTTAAAAATGAAAAAAAATATTTAAAATTTAAAAATATAAAGCCATATAAAACATTCAGATACGAAATAAAAAAAGCCGTTATCCCCAAAAGACCGATCATCACGGGGTTTGGACCGGGAGGTATCTTTTCGGCTCTTCTTCTTGCAAGGGCAGGAGCAAGACCGATAGTATTTGAACAGGGCGCACCCGTTGACGAAAGGATAAAAAAAGTTGACACTTTTTTTAAAACGGGGGAACTTGATACACGTTCAAATGTACAGTTTGGAGAGGGCGGTGCCGGAACATTTTCCGATGGAAAACTTAACAGCGGTATAAACGATGAAAGATGCTTTTTTGTACTCTCAGAGCTTATAAAGCATGGAGCACCACCCGAAATAATGTATTCGGCAAAACCTCATATAGGTACCGATAAGTTAAGACAGGTAATAAAGAACATAAGAAAAGAAATAGAATTGTTAGGCGGAGAAATATATTTCAACACGGCTCTTACCGATTTTACCGTGAAGAACGGCAAACTGATCTCGGTTACAACAGAAAAAGGAGATTTTGAATGTTCCGAGCTTGTACTTGCTGTCGGACACTCTGCAAGAAAAACATTCGAACTTCTTTATAAAAAGGGAATAGCAGTGGAAAAAAAGCCCTTTGCCATTGGAGTGAGAATTGAGCATAACCAAAAGAAGATAAGCGAAACAATGTACGGCACATTTGCAAATGTTCTTCCTCCTGCCGATTATAAACTTTTTACCCATCTGAATTCTGGCTATGGTGTTTACACTTTCTGTATGTGCCCCGGAGGATATATTGTTGCCTCAAGCAGTGAGAAAGGTGGGGTAGTTACCAACGGTATGAGCGAATATGCAAGAAACGGCACAAATTCCAATTCCGCATTGCTTGTTGGTCTTGATATAAAGGATATACCCGGTGACGGAGCTCTTTCGGGAATGTATTTTCAAAGGGAGCTTGAAAAAAGGGCATTTGAAGTAGGCGGAGGAAACTATAAGGCACCCGTACAGCTCGTTGGAGACCTACTTGGAAGAAGATCTTCAAAAGAAATCGGCAGTATTCACCCGACTTATCCCATAGGTGTTACCTATACCGATATGAGAAATATTTTTCCCGAATTTATGTATGAGGCATTAAAAAACGGTATAGCCGAGCTTGACGGCAAGCTTCCCGGGTTTGCCGATGATGAAGCCGTGATAACCGCCGTTGAAAGTCGCTCTTCCTCTCCGGTAAGAATAACAAGAGGAAAGGATCTGTGTTCTGTAACGGTAAACGGACTCTATCCATGTGCCGAAGGTTGCGGTTATGCGGGAGGAATAATGTCTGCCGCCGTTGACGGAATGAAATGTGCTGAGGCAATTTTGGAAAAATATTGATTTTGTTATGGAAATGTGATATACTGTTGGGAATTGATTATATTACGAGGTGATAGGATGAAGAAAAAGTTTCCGGTTTTTCTTATAGCGGTCATTATCGTACTGATAGGTGCGGTGATCGGTTTGCTTAATGTATATAAGCAAATAGATGAGCCTTACGATAAATATAATACGGCTGTTGAATACGCAAACAAGGGTGATTATATAACAGCAATATCAATGTTCAGAAATCTTGGTCAGTTCAACGATTCAAGACAAAAACTCAGGGAAATAATTGACCACCTTAATTATATAGATATTCCTTCGGATTTTGATAAATTTTCACATGCGGATACACCTATCGGTATAAACGAAAAATACGGTGTTAACGGGGAGAATACCCTTTTCGGAACTCAAGGGCAGTTCAGAAAAGAATATAAACAGATAGGTATTCTTAAGAGTTATTTGGGAAATGTTGAGTTTACTTTCAATGAGGGCTTGCTTGATTCTCTTGCTTGGAGTTCAAAAAATGTGGATAAGTCCATAAAGGAGGATATCCTGCTGTATTTATCGCAGATGCTCGGACAGCCCGACAGCGAAAAAGAGCAAACTTTTTCCGATGGTTCTACGGGTACACTTACAACATGGAGCGTACACAGTATCACTCTTACCGTTCACGTAAACGAGGATGAAACTTTTAATCTTTCCCTTGAAAAGGCGTATTTTTAGGAAACGAGACCATGGCTGACAGATTGAAAAAATATATAGAATACTATGAAAGTCTTGAGATAGGCGAAAACGACGATAAAGAAAAAATACGAGTCGAAATGCTTACACAAATAAATTTTTTTATGCATGAAAGGCTTATTCATCTCATAGTAACGGTAACTTTTGCACTTCTTGAAATGATAAGCATTGTAGCAATATTTTTTGTCAAAGAAATTTTTATGTTTGCCATAATGTTTTTGTTTTTCGTGCTTTTGGTGCCATATATTTTTCACTATTACAAGCTTGAAAACGGTGTACAAAAGCTGTATGAACATTATGACAGACTGTTTGTAAACGAGGGAAAACACTGATTTCTCAAAGGAGATAAAAATGGAAGAAGAAAATATAAAAGCTGACTCCAATGAAAAAAGCAATACCGAAGCAGACGGTATCGGTGTGCTTTTTATGTCTGATGAAAAGCTGAAGAAAAAAAATATTACACTTACAAAAAAACAAAATGTGTTAAGAGAGGTCATAAGCTGGGTGGAAACCTTTGTTTTTGCTTTTCTTATAGCCGTCTTTCTTACCAACTTTATTATAGTAAATGCAAAGGTTCCCTCCGCATCTATGGAAACCACCATTATGACAGGAGATAAGCTTATTGCAAACCGCCTATCCTATATGTTTAAGGATCCCGAAAGATTTGATATTGTAGTGTTCAAATTTCCCGACAACGAAAGTGTGCTCTACATTAAAAGAATTATAGGTATGCCCGGGGATAAGGTGGAAATAAAAGACAATCAGATCTACATCAACGACAGCAAAACACCCTTGAACGATTCCTTCCTTCACGAAAAAATGGTAACGGAAAATGCGGTATACTATGTACCCGAAGACAGTTATTTTATGATGGGAGATAATCGTAATAATTCGGCTGATTCACGATTTTGGGTAAATAAGTTTGTCAAAAGAGAGAAGATTCTCGGAAAAGCAATTTTTAGATACTATCCCGTAAATGCATTGGGATTTATCAAATATGATGATAAAAATAATAATAATCAGGAGGAAAACTAAATGCAAACGATTACAAAAGAAACACTTATCGGCGAACTTTTACAAATAGATATGGGAGTGGCTGCAGTATTGATGAACAGCGGCATGCACTGTGTGGGTTGTCCCTCATCACAAATGGAAAGTCTTGAAGAGGCTTGTATGGTTCACGGAATGGATGTTAATGCTGTTCTTAAAGATATCGAAAAGTATTTTGAAGAAAAAGAACAGTAAGAAACAATTCATCGGGAGGGCAGTGTATGCATTTTGACGGCATAATATTGGGAGTGTTGTCTTTTCTTCTTATAGGCATATTTCATCCCATCGTTATCAAGGCGGAGTATTATTTCACAAAAAATATTTGGCCGTTATTCTTTATTGTGGGAGTCGGAGCTGTGAGCGCTTCTGTTTTTGCCTCAAATCACACTGCGAGAAACTTGTTAAGCATTTTCGGAATAATCTGTCTTTGGAGCATAAAAGAACTTTATGAACAAGAACAGAGGGTAAAAAAAGGTTGGTTTCCCGATGGCCGAAAACGCTCGAAAAGTAAGCAACAAAGTGCTTTAGAGCGGTAATGTGTACGGGACAACTGTTTGTTCCCTTTAAAACAGCTAAAAAGGACTTTTTCAAAACGAAAGAGTCCTTTTTTAGTGCTATAACGAATGATTAATTGATTGATGTTTCCTTTAAAAGCATATAGGCTTAAGCCCTTTGTCGTAGTATTCTATGGCTTTACTTTTAAAAGATTCGAGTTTATTTTCCGAAAACAAGCCGGGGATGGCGACGGCTGCAAGTATAATTCGTGAATAGGTAACAGCCAAAATCTGCTCTTCCGCTTTTTTTAAATAGTTTTCGTCATTCGTACCCAAATAGGTTTTAAAAAAAGTGTTCCATATTAACTCGATTTCAGATAAGGAAAAGCCTCTTGTTATCTCACGAGCCTCTCTCGCTTCTTGGGATAGTGATTGAGAGAGCTTAAAGCAGGAACACATACTTACCAGATCCAATATGGGATGTCCCTTTCCGGAGGATGAAAGGTCAATAAACATGTATTCACCTTTTTGCACCATAACATTTCCTATGTGGGCATCTCCGTGTATAAAGGTGTTTCTGTCGGGAATATTTCCTATTACGGCACGAATTTTTTTCACTTCATCCGCACTGCAGATAAGTCCCTCAAGAGAGCCAAGGTAATCTATCGTACCCTGTTTTATGTCATTAAAGGTGTCATCGACCTCTATTTGGTGCATGCTTTTTATTTTGAGAGCAAAATTTTTCACATGTTCCTCAATATGTTCTTTATCATTTCTTATGATGGTTAAAAGATCTTTTGCATTTAATAATTCGTATATAACGCCATAGCAGTTTCCAACCTTTACAGTGTCGTATGATATTGCTGTAGGGACACCGAAAATAAAGGCGGCTTTTGCTTTTTTACCCTCGTTATTTATCAGGTTAAGTCCTACATTTTCATTGAACACCTTTATGATTGTTTCATTGTCTATACGGTAAACAGTGCCCGTAGCCCCTTTTCCTATAACTTCAAGCCCGTTTACAGACATATTTCGAAGTGCTTTCTTTACGTTTAATATACTTGTAAAGCCTGTCACTTCAAAGATATCGTATATTTCGGGGGAAACATTTGTTACATTAACATTCGCATCGGCTTTTTTCTTGAGCTTTAAAAATACTCTCAATCCTGCACTGGATATATATTCAAGCTCGCGTGCATCAATGGTGACATCGCCTTTTATGTCAAAGGCAAGCATTTCTTCTTCAAATTGAGTTGCATTGGTTGAATCGATCCTGCCGCTTATTTTTATTATATCGTTTGCTTCTTCGATCATTGTTTTGTGCCTCCCCCACCGTTCAGCTATTTTTTAAAAAACTTCTTAATGTCTGTTCATTGGGGATTATAGTCTCTCTTAACAGTTTTTGGATTATAGGTTCTGCTCTTTGTACGGCTTTGGCACTTCCGCCGGCGAGAACAAGCACAACATTTAGAGCATAAACAAGCCCGAGTTTTTTAAAATACGTTTCCAATTCCTTCTTGTCGGTAATGCCGGTATAACGAGTGAAAAATTCATATCCCGTTTTCTTAAGCAATTCACCGGACATTCCTGTGCTTTTTTCCAGCAAAGCCTTAACAGAGGGATCGGGGGCTTGAAGAGCCGAAATAAGATCTCTGTATATACCTGTAAGATCCCATATTTTGGCACCTACGGTCACCTCCGGCATATCTATCAATAAAAGTTCGCCATCTTGTATCATGATGTTGCCGGGATGTAAATCTCCGTGTATAATAGAACCGTCATCGGGCAACTCGTCTACAAGGCTGTCTACAAGCGCTACTTCTTCATCCGAACACCATTTTTTCAGGTTTGGCACTCTATCGTGCAATACGGATTTGATGGTTGTAAAAGTGCTGTCATTAAGATTTGCACCATGAAGCTCTTTGGCAAGTGCCACATACTTATCGACATATTCATCATATCTATCGGGGTTGTTTGATATAGCGTGTCCGAGAGTATCGGATTTGAGCAGTTCGAATACTATGCCGTAGCTGTCGCCGCATTTTACAACATCATAAGTTATCACACAAGGGATACCGTTTACAAGGGCAGTCTTTGCAAAGCTACGTTCCATTTCGATTTTTTCAAGGCTTACGTTCGGCTTGTACACTTTTACTATCGTGTCATCATCAAGTCTGTACACCGTACCGTTTCCGCCTTGACCGATTATTTCGCAGCCGCTCACATCTACATTTCTGAGTGCTTTTTTTATTTCAAGAATGCTGTCAAAACCGGTAACGGTGAAAATATCATATATTTCCGAATTAACATTTATAACACTAACCGCCGATGAAGTGCTTTTTTTTAATTTAAGCAAAACACGAAGGCCTGCACTGGATATATATTCAAGCTCCGATGCATCAAGCACGGGGTTGTTTAAATCAACTGCGGCAAACAATTCGTCTTCAAATTGCTTGGCGTTGTTTGAATCTATTCTTCCGGTAATTCTCACTTTATTATTGTTTATCTCTACCATATTGTCACTCCTTTAAATTTTGTTTGTCAGCTGTCTTTTGTGTTGAAAACAACCACATATTGCACGCCTATTTCTTCACCGACCGCCTCTATAAAACTTTTTATAAGTGATTGAGCTCTGTCGGTTGCAAGGTCGTATTTTTCGGAATCGTTTTTTGCCGTTTCAAGCATTTCGTTCTGAGCGATCTCTATTGCTTTTTTTTGGTCATCCTGATCTATTTCGTTCTTGTTCAGAAAAGAATCGGGAGAAATAAATATATCATTGGCACTTATTGCATCTACCGTGGGTTCGGAAATAATTTCGGCCTTCGGCATGGTAACCGTTACCTCGTTATCCTTGATTTTTATATCTACATTGTCGGCATTAACACCCAGGGTTACTTTCCCTGTATATCTTATAAAAAACTTTCTTTCCGTTTCAAAGGTGTGCACAAGACCGGTTCCGGGGGATTTTGTTCCTTTTGCAACATTTTGATAGTACAAATCGAGAGTTGCTATTTTACAGATATTTTGTATATCATATTTGGAAAGGCTTTTTACCTCCTTTTTCGTAGAACAACCGAAAAGAAGGGCGCAAGTAACAATTATTGATATTATCTTCGGTGTTTTCATCATTCACTCTCACCTACCTTGACTTCAACCGTATAACCACTGTCCTTAACAAGAGGTTCTATAAGAGCCTTTACCGAATTGATGGCGTTGTTTTGAGCCGCCTCTTTTATTCTTTCATCCTCTGCGGCAGCTCTTTTCAAATCATCGCTGCATTTGTTTATCGCCTCTGCTTGTACGGTTTCCGTGTTATACTTGTTATTTGTAAAAATACAGTCAATAGAGTTCTGATCTATATTGGTGTCTTGTATTTCCGCTTTCGGAATGGTGATTATAAGTTTACCGGGTTTATTTTGGGAGGTGACCTTTGAAAGTGTGAATTTTGAAAGGTCCACCCCTGCGGTTATTTTTCCCTTATAGGCGGCGTGATATTTGATTTTTTCGTCTTCGTAAACGGTTACTACCGAATTATAGGTGTACATTGCGGTGGAAAGATCGGTTCTTTCTTTGATTTTTTCAAGGGCTGATTCGGCAGTTACCGTAAGCTCGCCCTCTTTTTGTTGCAGAAAATTCTTGTTGATCTCCTTGTAAGCGTAAAAAGCAAGAATTAAGAGCAGGCAGGCAAAAACAGCGTAAAGTCCGAAATTAAACCCGGCTTTTGACCATTGCTTTTCTATTTCTTTTTGCCTTTTGTCATCTTCCTTTTTAGAGCTTTTTTTTACATCATCCATAAAATACCTCCTTTACAAAACATATTACATAGTTTATTTTAAACTATATTTTTTCTTTTTTCAATATAAATTTTTAAAGATGAAAATGAATATAAAATGTATTATTATCAAAGCGTTAACCGATTTTTCGTCACAATGCAAAAAAAATATCAAATAAATATATTGAAATTTGACAAAATTGTGGTATAATGTGAATAGGTGAGATATATAAAAGCTTGCTTTTATATATCGAGCCTATTCAACGACGCGAAATCTCTGATTTCGTGGAGTCAAGACGCGAAATCTCCGATTTCGTGGAGTCAAGACGCGAAATCACCGATTTCGTGGAGTCAAGACGCGAAATCACCGATTTCGTGGAGTCAAGATGTGAAATCCCCGATTTCGTGGAGTCAAGATGCGAAATCCCCGATTTCGTGGAGTCAAGATGCGAAATTAAAGATTTCGCCGGGATTATGTATATCATTTTTATAATATAAATGAAATAAATGTAAGGAGGAGATTAAATTGGGAAATAAAAAATACACCTATTTGTTTTCCGAAGGTAATGCCAACATGAGAGAGCTTCTCGGAGGTAAAGGAGCAAACCTTGCGGAAATGACAAACATCGGGTTACCTGTGCCTCAGGGCTTTACCATTACAACGGAGGCTTGTACACAATATTACGAGGATGGTCGCGAAATTAATGACGATATTCGTGCTCAAATAGATGAGTACATTGTAAAAATGGAAGAAATCACAGGTAAAAAATTCGGTGACAAGGAAAATCCCTTGCTTGTTTCCGTTCGCTCCGGGGCAAGAGCATCTATGCCCGGTATGATGGATACAATACTTAATCTTGGATTGAACGAAGCCGTTGTTGAGGCTATATCCGAAAAATCAGGTAATCCCCGTTGGGCATGGGACTGTTACAGAAGATTTATTCAGATGTATTCCGATGTTGTTATGGGAGTGGGCAAATCTTACTTCGAACAGCTTATAGATGAAATGAAGAAGAAGAAGGGCGTCAGAAATGATGTCGAGTTGAATGCCGATGATTTAAAAGAGCTTGCAAATCAGTTCAAAGCCGAATATAAATCAAAACTTAATGCGGACTTCCCTTCCGATCCCAAAGAACAGCTCATGGGAGCGATAAAGGCTGTATTCCGTTCATGGGATAACGACAGAGCAAATGAATATCGCCGAGATAATGATATTCCCTATTCATGGGGAACTGCTGTAAATGTTCAGTCAATGGCATTTGGTAATATGGGTGATGACTGCGGTACGGGCGTTGCCTTCACAAGAGACCCTGCAACAGGTGAAAAGGGCCTTTTTGGAGAATTCCTTACAAACGCACAGGGTGAGGATGTTGTTGCCGGCGTTCGTACACCTATGCACATTAACGAGATGGAGCAGAAGTTCCCCGAAGCATTTGAGGAATTTAAAAATGTTTGCAAAATTCTCGAGGATCACTACAGAGATATGC
>DFJD01000044.1:0-4836 GCA_002372875.1 Clostridiales bacterium UBA3680 | reverse complement strand
GAACATGGCAAGCTTTATATGCTTCAAACAAGAAACGGTAAAAGAACGGCTCAGGCTGCGATGAAAATTGCCTGCGACCTTGTTGATGACGGTATAAGGACAGAGCAAGAGGCTGTTCTTATGATCGAACCGAGAAATCTTGATACTCTTCTTCATCCTCAGTTTGACAGAAACGAGCTTAAGAAGATACAGCCTATAGGAAAGGGTCTCGGAGCATCTCCCGGTGCGGCTTGCGGAAAAATTGTATTTACCGCCGATGATGCCGTACAATGGGCAGCAAACGGAGAAAAGGTGGTTCTTGTAAGACTTGAAACTTCACCTGAGGATATCACCGGTATGAAGTCGGCTGAAGGTATACTTACCGTAAGAGGCGGTATGACCTCACATGCGGCTGTTGTTGCAAGAGGTATGGGCGAGTGCTGTGTTTCCGGATGCGGAGATATTATCATGGACGAGGAAAACAAAAAGTTTACCCTTGCAGGAAAAGAGTTTCATGAGGGAGATTATATTTCCATAGACGGAACAACGGGAAATATCTACGACGGTATTATTCCCACGGTAGATGCAACAATATCGGGAGAATTTGAACGAGTAATGTCTTGGGCAGACAAATACAGAAGACTTAAAGTTTGCACCAATGCCGATACACCTACCGATGCAAAAAAGGCTTACGAGCTCGGAGCAGAGGGTATAGGTCTTTGTCGTACAGAGCACATGTTCTTTGATCCCGACAGGATCTCGGCTATCAGAGCCATGATATGTGCCGATACACAGGAACAAAGACAGGCGGCGCTTTCAATACTTGAGCCTATGCAGCAGGGAGATTTTGAAGAGCTTTACGAGGCTATGCAGGGAAGAAGTGTTAATATACGTTTCCTCGATCCCCCTCTTCATGAGTTTGTTCCCACAGAAGAAGAGGATATTGCCGAGCTTGCAAAGACTCAGGGCAAAACAGTGGAAGAAATCAAGAATATAATTGCTTCTCTTCACGAATTTAACCCTATGCTCGGACACAGAGGATGTCGTCTTGCGGTAACATATCCCGAAATTGCAAGAATGCAGACAGCAGCGGTTATCAAAGCGGCAATAAGTGTAAACAAAAAGCATCCCGATTGGAACATTGTTCCCGAAATAATGATTCCCCTTGTAGGAGAGATCAAGGAGCTTGCCTTTGTAAAGAATATTGTTAAGCAGACTGCCGATAGTATAATTGCCGAAAATAATTCAAACCTGAGTTACAAAGTCGGCACAATGATCGAGATACCCAGAGCTGCATTAACAGCCGATCAGATCGCAAAAGAAGCAGAGTTTTTCTCCTTCGGCACCAATGACCTTACTCAGATGACCTTCGGTTTTTCAAGAGATGATGCAGGTAAGTTCTTGAAATCTTATTATGATAACAAGATTTATGAGTACGATCCTTTTGCAAAGCTCGACCAAATAGGTGTAGGTAAACTTATTGAGATGGCGACAAAGCTTGGAAAGCAGACTCGCCCCGATATTATACTTGGTATTTGCGGTGAGCACGGCGGAGACCCCTCATCTGTCGAATTCTGTCATAAAGTTGGACTTACATACGTGAGCTGTTCACCTTTCAGAGTTCCTATAGCAAGACTTGCGGCAGCACAGGCAGCAATCAAGGAAAATATGCAAGGAAACTAAGCAAATGATACGTATATAAATATCTGATTGGTTTTATAGAAAAATAATAAAGAAGGAACCGAGAAGAAAAATAAACTCTTCTTCTCGGTTCCTTTTTTGATAAGCGAGAGAAATATGAGCAACATCCGCAAAAGAAAAAAGCCGTGCTTTATAACAAGACTTACGGAAGATTTGCTGTTATATAATAGTCCTTAAATCCGTTGCTTTTTATTTCGGCAACAGATATGTCATCTACCTTAACGACTACGGTATCCCCTTTTTTGTAATCAAAATTTTTGTCTTCATATGTTTTGAGAAGAACAAATATTCTTGATTTAAAACCACTTTCATAAAGAAGTACCGTATTACCTTCGTTTTTTGCATTATTTGTTTTGACTTTAAAGGTTTTACCCTCAAAGGAATCCGAATATCCATAGCTCATCAATTGAGAATCATGAGTGTTTTTTGGAATAGCTTTAGTTTCATAGGCCTCAACAAGAGCCTCGGGACTTTCAAAATCGACTTTTTCCCCGACACATGCGGTACATAATATAAGTATCGCAAAAATAATAAATAATAATGATGTGCTTTTTTTCATATAATCCCCCTTTGTTATATAACGTGTTAAATATAATATATTCATTTCATAATGTCAATCATTAATTGATTTTTTAATCTTTTTTTAACCTAAGATTATACAGTTGTAAAAAATAAAGAAATATGTTAAAATGTAACGGAAATAATTTAGAAGGGGGAACGATTATGCCTATACAAGAATCAGGAGAAGATTATCTTGAAACAATACTTATATTACACCTTAGAAACGGGGCTGTAAGAGCAATAGATATTGCCAGAGAGCTTGGATATTCCAAGCCGAGTGTCAGCAGGGCAATGGGAATACTTAAAAGAGACGGACATATAGACATTGATGACAACAATCATATTTCACTTACCGAAAGCGGCAAACAAATTGCCGAAGAAATATACGACAGACATGTTACACTTACAAGCTTCTTTGAAAAAATAGGAGTGGACAGTAAAACAGCCGAAAAGGATGCATGCAGGATAGAGCATGTAATAAGTCCCATAACTTTTGAAAAAATAAGAGAAAATTTTATGGATTATGATTAATGTAAATGAAATATCAAAAAGCTACGGGAAAAAACAAATTTTAAAGAGTGTATCTTTTTCAGCCTCTCCCGGCGAGCAAATTTCAATTATAGGCTCTAACGGCTGCGGAAAATCCACTCTTATAAAAATAATGGCAGGTTTGATAAAACCGAATAACGGAAATTTGGAGTATTTCAATGTAAATATGCTTAAGCACAGGGCATCATTTTCGAAAATTTGCGGTTATGTACCCCAAGATGATCCTCTTCTTCCTGAACTTACCGTTGAAGATAATCTGTCGGTGTGGTCGGGGAAGCTCGGTCATCCCGAAAAATGGTTAGAGGAAATGTTTGAGCTTGATGAAATACTTAAAACAAGGGTAAGCAAGCTCTCGGGTGGAATGAGAAGAAGAGTTTCCATAGCATGTGCCGTTGCATCGAAACCTAAACTTTTACTTATGGATGAACCTGTCAGTGCTCAGGATATTTATTATCAAAAAAAGATCCACTCTTATATGAAAAGCTACACATCTCAGAAGGGTATTATTATACTTGCCACTCATGATTTTAATGAAATAGCGATGAGTGATCGCTGTTACATCATAAGTGAAGGAACATTAAAACTTATTGAAGATAAAAGCTTTGAAAATATAAATAAATTGTTTGAAAAAGGAGCATAAAATGGAAAGTGATTTCAATAATAATATAGATAATTCGGGTTTTTCACCTGTTTCCGAGCCTCAGCAGGGAAAATCCAAAAAAGGTCTGTTTATAGGTATAGGTGCTGTTGCCGCAGCTGTCTGTGCTGCAGGTGTTGCTGTGTATAATTCGGGAATGTTTCAAAAGGCGATGATCTCACCGATTATCGAAAATACCGTAAAGCCCGATCGCTTTATGGAAACCATACAGATGACACCCGACACAATGAAGGCGTATACCTTCGATATATCGGGGGAATACCAAGGGCAATCGATTTCTCTTGAATATTCCATGGATACTGCTACAAAGGCACTAAGTCTTGATGCCGATGTTAAAATATCAGGAACCAATTTAAACGGAACTCTTGCAAGTGACGGACAAACGGTGAAATTGCAAATTCCGCAGATTATGGGTTCGGACAGCTTTTTCTTTGACACAACCAAGGAAAATGACGGCTTTATAGTTTCCTTGCTTGAAAACCAAGGTATTGATCTGTCAAAATCAAACACATATCTAAACGGTGCCGAATCCGATTATTCCGTTGTTTACGAGAGACTTTCCGTTGCATGGAAAAACACCTTAAATAAACTTGAATACGAGAAGGCTGAAAAGAAAGAATTTACGGTTGACGGTGTGACAAGTGAATGTCAGGGTTATAAATATGCATACAATACAGATGTTATCAATATGTTTATCGATGAGATAGTAAGTGCTTTTTCGGGCTACGAAGAAACGGCAGATGCGTATTTGTCCGCTGTTGCAAACTTATCAAGAGATACCGACTCACCTAAGTCATTCAATGAAGCAATTTCAAAATTAAGGGAATCGGCTAAAGAAGCCCACAATATGGATATTTCTTTTTACGTATATAAAAATGCTCTCTCGGGAATAGTTATAAACGACAAGGATGAAAACAAGGTCAGAGAAATTGACTTCTTAGGCGGTAATGTCAGAATGGACAATTTTAAGGTCATAAGCGACGGAAAAACCGTTTTTGAGAAGAAGGGCAAAACAGAGGGTACGCAAGAAACGGCGGAATACTTTGTTGAAGATATGCAGATCTTCAAAAGAAGCTATGATTATTCAAATGGGGATCTGAAATTTTCATCCGACGGTTTTGAATTAAACGGTAAGATTGAAAAGCAGGACGGAGGCTTTAAGCTTGATGTTAACTCTGTAAAAATCGGAGATGAAGAGCTTGATGTCAACGGTGTAATATCTCTTAAAAAGGGCGCAACAATTAAGACTGTTGATGAAAGCGGAGAAAAGTATGATGTGGGAACCATGAAGAAGGATGATTTTGTAAAACTTTATTCTAAATGGGATCTGTCCGCTCTTTCAGCTCTTATGAGTTAAAAGTATAAAGGAAACACTGATTAAACACCCA
>DFJD01000027.1:4656-4815 GCA_002372875.1 Clostridiales bacterium UBA3680 | reverse complement strand
AGGGTGGTAGAACAGTTGGTTCCGGTTCTGTTGTATCCATAATCCAGTAATAAATATTTCAAGCCGAATGTTGCCGATAGCTTCATTCGGCTTTTTTAGTATATGAATAATGTAATATTTTCTTATGAAACTAATGATTAATTAATCATTCGCATATTT
>DFJD01000027.1:0-4486 GCA_002372875.1 Clostridiales bacterium UBA3680 | reverse complement strand
TCTGCTTCAAGTGAATTGATCAGTGTTTCCTTAAATTAATCGCCTCCATTGAAAACAGACAACAGAAGAGTGCATGCATTGGCGACTGTTCCCCTCACCAAGTTGGGGAGGGGTTAGGGGTGAGGTTGTTTTTGCTCTCTTGACTTGATAAAAAAGAATACAAAACAAATAATTTCGAACAAAAAAAGGAGGGGCAACGCCTCTCCTTTTTTGTATCGGTATATATCAGTTCTTGATAGAATCAATATAATCCTTTGTTATTTCGTTGTAGAGCGTCATTGTAGCGCCTTCTTCACCACCGATTTTCTGAAGAGCATCCATTTGCTCCTGTGTGGGTGTTTCACCTGCCATTATCTTATCGAAAACTTCGGTAATTAAGTTTGTGGCATTGATCTCAACATCAAGACAGTTCATAGCTGCCTCATATACTCTCTCTCCGCCTGCGGGAACAGAAACACCCGACAATTCGGATTTGATCTGATTAAATGTGCCGTTTGCAGACTTAGACATTGTAGAAACTTTTTGTATAAGCTCCATGAGCTGAGTATTGTCGATTTCGGTGGGGTTTACATTGTTGAATTCTTTGTAAACATCCATAAAAGGAGTTACAGTCTGAACGATCTTATCGTTGATCGCATTCATTTCCTCGGCAAATTTCAAGGCCTCCATGTTTGTGGTCTCAAAATTATAGTACTCTCTTTCATAGCCGAATATATCAACTATGGAAGCTATTTTTGTTTCAGCATCCCAAGCAACTTCACATCCTGCGGCGTCACCTATTGCTCTTAAGGGAAGCATTGTTCTTCCTTCGATTATCTGAGCGGGAACGTCAATTGTTGTTGCCTCACCGTTTTTGGTAATTACATTTGAACCAACGGGAACGGTAATAGTAACACTGTCTTTTGTAAGGGTAACTACTTTGCTTTCTGCATCCCAATTTACGGAATAACCAAGCTTGTCAAAAACACCTCTTACGGGAATAAGTGTTCTTCCCTCCACAACGGTAGCACCCTGTCCGTCAAAGTCAACCAATGCAGCATTAACGGATACTCTTACGTCCTGTGCAAATGCAGGAACGCTCATAAGCATTGTTGCAAACGCAACACACATAAATTTTTTGAGCTTCATATTTTCCTCCTATTATTACAGCTTGATAAATAAGCCAACTTCAATATAATTTTACTACAAATGAATTACTTTTACAAGTCATTTGATAAAAAAATATTGACAAAATTTTTTCAAGGTATTATAATTCATCGAGGAAAAAGGAGGAATATAATATGAAGAAGTCTTATCTTTCACTTACAGAATTGATACTTTCTTTGGTTTTGGCTATCGGCGTAATGACGGTTTTCGGGGCTTGTCCCGCTAAAGAAGACGGAACATGGATGAACTGTCACAATGCTCAGCTGCTTTGTTTTGCTTTGGCATCGGTTACGGCAGTTTTATCGGGAACGGCGTTCTTTTTAAACAAAAGAATGCTTACAGCTTCTTTGTCGGCTGTTAGTGCGGTTTTAGCGGTTGTTTGTTTTCTTGTACCCGGGATCCTTGTAAGAATGTGTATGATGACCGATATGCACTGCTATACTCATTTACAGCCCTTTACAAGAATAGTTGCGGCTGTTGTTTGCGTGGTTTCTGCAGTGAATGCTTTTATTTCTTTCACAAAGAAAATATAATTCGGAGCGATTTTTCGCTCTGTTTTTTTTAATATAAACTATGAAAAGTAAAAATGAAGCTTTCTCTTTTTGCTTGAAAATTTACTATTGCAATATTTTTTTTCGTGTAGTCTGTAAGAGGTTTTAACTGCCTATAAGAAATAATTCGGGAGGCAATAAATATGTGTGGATTTTGCGGTTTTACCGGTAACTTGGAAAACAAAGAGGATGTCATTGTGGCTATGATGAACAGAATAGTACACAGAGGTCCCGATGGAGCGGGTACCTATTGTGGAGACGGTGTGACTCTCGGCCACAGAAGACTCAGCATTATCGGACTTGAAGACGGGGCTCAGCCTATTTTTAATGAGGACAGATCCCTCGTTATAGTATTTAACGGAGAAATATACAATTATGAGAGCATAAGAAATGACCTTAAAAAGAAAGGGCATATTTTTTCCACTCATTCCGATACGGAGGTTTTGATACATCTGTATGAAGAAAAGGGTGAGGATATGATAAATGACCTAAGAGGTATGTTCTCATTTGTTATATACAACATAAAGGAAGATACACTTTTTGCCGTAAGAGACTATTTCGGTATCAAGCCCTTCTACTATGGTGTTTTTTCGGGGCATCTTCTTTTCGGTTCCGAGATTAAATCCTTTCTTGAATTTCCTCTTTTCAAAAAGGAAGTCAATAAAGTTGCCCTTGAAAACTATCTTACATTTCAGTATTCCGTTCTTGATGAAACATTTTTTAAAGGCGTGTACAAGCTTAAGCCCGGCCATTATATGACTTACAAAAACGGAAAAATAAATATTAAAAGATATTTTCAGCCCGAGTTTAAGCCCGAACAGGCAGGACTTCAGGATACCTTAAAAAAACTTCAAAATGTGCTTGAAGATTCTGTTAAGGCACATAAGGTCAGTGATGTGGAAGTTGGTTCTTTCCTTTCAAGCGGAGTTGATTCAAGCTATGTCGCTGCCACTTTCAACGGAGATAAAACGTTTACGGTTGGCTTTGATTATGAAAAATACAACGAAATAAGCTATGCCGAAGCTCTTTCCGAAAAAATCAAGATAGACAACTACTCAAAAATAATCCCTACCGATGAATATTGGGAGAACTTGGGAAAAGTGCAGTATCACATGGACGAACCTCTTGCCGATCCTTCGGCTATTGCATTGTATTTTGTGAGCAAGGTGGCGGCAAAACATGTTAAGGTTGCCCTTTCGGGCGAGGGAGCCGATGAGTTTTTCGGTGGATACAATATTTACAGAGAACCTCTTGACCTTGCCATAACAAAAGCAATACCCAAGCCTCTGAGAAAGGGAATGGCTAAGCTTGTAAGTGCTCTTCCCGTTCGTTTCAAAGGTAAAAACTTTTTTATCAGATGTTCACAAGATATTGAGGAAAGGTTTATCGGTAATGCAAAAATGTTTTCCGAGAAGGAGAGAGAAAGCATATTAAAAGAGCCTTCGGGAAAATATAATCATATGGAAATAACCAAGCCTTATTACGACTTCACAAAGGGGCTTGATGATGTTACACGAATGCAGTTTATAGACCTTAATTTGTGGATGGTGGGCGATATACTTCTTAAGGCTGACAAGATGAGCATGGCAAACTCTCTTGAGGTAAGAGTTCCCTTCCTTGACAAAGAGGTTTTTGAGGTAGCAAGACATATTCCCGCCGACTATCGAGTTAACAGAGAGGCAACTAAATATGCCTTCAGAATGGTAGCAAGGGAAAAGCTTCCCGATGAAGTTGCTTCAAAGAAAAAACTTGGTTTCCCTGTACCTACAAGAGTATGGTTAAGAGACGATAAGTATTATAATATTGTAAAAAAAGAATTTGAAAGTGAAACGGCAGGAAAGTATTTCCATACCGATAAAATTATAAAATACCTTGACGACCATAAGGCTTTTAAGGTAGATAATTCAAGAAAAATTTGGACTATTTATATGTTTTTGATATGGCATAAACAGTTTTTTGAAAACGAAGCCGCATAAGGAGGATAAATATGAATGTTACCGTAATTCTTGCAGACGGGTGTGAAGAGGTGGAAGCCTTAACGATCATTGATGTACTTAGAAGAGCGCAGGTAAATGTTAAGGGTGTATCTGTTTCAAATTCTTTGACCGTAAAAGGTTCCCACGGTATTGATTTTAATGCCGATGCCTTTTTTGATAAAAACGAACAATGCGACATGATAGTTCTTCCCGGAGGAATGGGAGGAAGAAACAATATTTTAGCTTCTGTTCCCGTGCTTGATAAGTGCAAAAAAATGGCAGATGAGGATAAATATGTTTGTGCAATCTGCGCAGCCCCCACCATTCTCGGAAGATCGGGTATCCTTAACGGAAAAAAAGCTACCTGCTATCCGGGTCTTGAAAATGAACTTAATGGTGCTGTTATACAAGAGGGTGATGTTGTTGTTGACGGAAAAATAATAACATCCAAAGGCCCCGCAACAGCAATGAAATTCGCTGTAGAGCTTGTCAGGGCAATAAAGGGAGATGATGTTGCAAACAGTGTGGCATCAGGACTTTTGCTTAGGGAACCGCTGACTAATTAATCATTCGCATATTTGGCTAATGTTCCCGCATACTGTGTCAAAGCTCATGTTTGTAACTTTGCACGCAAAGTTACAAATCCCGTAGGGACGGACTATTTTGCATAGCAAAATAGCCGCTACGTAGCTTCTGGCTATGCCATCGGGTCTTTTCCTTGTCTGCGAAAACATTATCTCAAATCTGCTTCAAGTGAATTAATCAGCGCTTCCTTAATATTTTATCAAGTATTACAGAAGAAATAGCACCAAT
>DFJD01000108.1:6458-10936 GCA_002372875.1 Clostridiales bacterium UBA3680 | reverse complement strand
AGCAAAAGTGCTGACCCACTGAATTTTAAGTAAGCACCCCCGCTTTAGAAGCGGGGGACTTCCTTAGTTTGGTAAAATATGCTGTCATTACAGCAAGCGGCCTTATTTTCGGCGGCGATAACGGTAAATCCGATAAGGAAAGTTTTAGTGACCTTTTCGGTAAAATCAAGTGAATTTTTTATTTGGTTCATAATCAAAAAAACAGGTGGCACTAATTGCCGCCTGTTTTTTTCGAACCGAATATAAAGGTTAATCAATCACTGTTTCCTTAAAAACTATCCCAATACCGTTCAAGATTTGCGTTTTCTTTTGCCTCGACAAAGCCGTCCGCAATGTCGAATATTTCGCTTTCATCCTCAAGCATATAATATGTTTTATTGCCGATTTTCTTTATCCTTTTTCCGATTTTCTCACGGGAAATTATGTCCTTGAAGCCATCTTCCCATTCCTTTGCACCATTTTCGCCTATTTCTTCGTAGCAGATCAGTTCCTGAGTTACCTCATAGATAAAATCATTTAATTCCATTTTAATCATTGTTTTTTACCCTCCCGAGATATTCATAAGCTCTCGGTGTTGCTTCTCTTCCTCTTGCCGTTCTTTTTATAAAACCTTGTTGTATCAGAAAAGGTTCATAAACATCCTCTATTGTATCCGATTCTTCGCCTATGGAAACGGCCAGGTTTTCAACACCGACAGGGCCTCCGTTAAATTGATCTATAATGCAACTTAATATTTTTTTGTCCGTTTTATCAAGCCCGTTTTTATCCACTTCAAGAATTTCAAGGCTTTCGTCAACGACTTCTTTTGTGATTATACCGTCATACTTTACTTGAGCAAAGTCTCTCATCCTCTTTAAAAAACGGTTTGCTATTCTCGGAGTACCCCTTGACCTTCTTGCAAGCTCTTTTGCGCCTTCATTGTCTATTTCCACGTTTAAAGCCTTAGAAGATCTTTTTATGATCGTGCCCAGATCTTCGGTGTTATAAAGTTCAAGTCTTTCTATAACGCCGAATCTGTCTCTGAGAGGGGCTGACAGAAGACCTATTCTTGTGGTTGCCCCTATTAGGGTGAAGTGAGGAAGGTCAATGCGTATGCTTTTTGCATCGGCTCCCTTTCCTATCATTATATCAAGAACAAAATCTTCCATTGCAGGATAGAGTACCTCTTCAACAAGTCGGTTTATTCTGTGTATTTCATCTATAAAAAGAATATCTCCGTTATTAAGTCCGTTCAAAATGGCAGCCATATCACCGGGACGTTCTATTGCGGGGCCTGTGGTCACCTTTATCTTTGCACCCATTTCATTTGCGATAATATTTGAAAGAGTGGTTTTTCCAAGACCCGGAGGACCATATAAAAGCACATGATCCAAGCATTCCCCTCTTTGTTTGGCAGCTTGGATATATATGCTCATATTCTCCTTTGTCTTTTTCTGACCGATATAGCTGTCAAGGGTTTTGGGGCGAAGGCTGATCTCCATACTGTCGTTTTCTTCGTTGTAGGATGAACTTGTCAAGCGGTCATCCGTATCGGTTTTTATTTGTCTTTTTGCCATGATAACACCTATTTAACAACCTTTAATGCTCTTTTTATAAGCTCTTCAACGGTAAGAGAGCTTTCATACACCGCATCTACCGCCTTTGTGACCTGTGCACGTTGGAAACCGAGAGCTGTAAGAGCATCTACGGCTTCATTTTTTGAACTTTTGTTTTCATCCGAATTTAAGTCGTCAATGTTTACCGGTGTACTTGTCGTGCTGATTTTTCCGAGCTTTCCGTGAAGTTCGAGAACTATCATCTGTGCGGTTTTCTTCCCGATACCCGGAATGGATGAAAGAAGCTTTTCATCTCCTGTCATTATGGCGTATGTGAGAGTTGATGCCGAACCGCTTCCGAGAATGTTGACGGCTACCTTGGGGCCGACACCCTTTACGCTTATGAGCAGATTAAAAAGTTCAAGCTCCTCTCTTGATATAAAGCCGTAAAGTGATATTGAATCTTCTTTTACGCTTGTATATGTATAAAGCTTTACATTTTCCTCGCCTGTCATAAGAGATGAAATTGTTCTTGGAGATACCATTATATTGTATCCTATTCCATTATTGTCGATAACAACATATCCGTTACCTACATAATCAACGCTGCCGCTGACAAAGCCTATCAAAAAATCACTCCCGTAATAATAAATAGGGGTGTGATATATCACACCCCACGGCAAAAGCTATTTCTGCCGATAAACCGTAAAAATATTCACAGTTTTTATAAGTTAAAAATCAATCTTCTTCATCTTCGACTACATAATTATGCCTGTTTTTTGAGATCTTGTAGGAAAGTGTCATAAGAGAATCGGTTAAATGTACGTTCTCCACTGTCACATCCGCAGGCATGTGTAAATCGATGTGTGAAAAATTCCATATACCTTTAACTCCGTTTTTTGCAAGCACATCCGCGATTTTTGCCGCATTCTGTTTTGGAAGTGACAAAACTGCGATATCTATGTCGTTTTTCGAAAGATATACATCGAGGGATGATATATCCTGAACCTTTATACCATGCAATTCATGCCCTATAATGGTGGGATCGATGTCAAACATGGCAACGAAATTAAAGCCTCTCTTCTTGAAATTACCGTAGTTTGCAAGAGCCTGACCGAGATTACCCGCACCGATAATAATAATTTGGTACTGCTTGTCAAGCCCCAAAATCTTGCCTATCTCTTCGTAAAGAGTTTCAACATTATAGCCGTATCCCTGTTGACCGAAGCATCCGAATTTATTAAGATCTTGTCTTATTTGAGATGCCGTAACGTTCATTCTCTTACTGAGCTCGCCCGACGATATTCTAACGATACCGTTGTCAAGAAGATCCCCTAAGTAGCGATAATAACGAGGAAGCCTTTTTATAACCGCTACGGATATTTTCTTTTTATCCATATAAATCACCTCAGTATTATTATAACATAATAGTAGTAATTATGTCAATAAAATTATAGAGATTTAAGGATAAGCTTATGCTTACTGTTGCTCTTTTTGTTCAATAAGCTTTCTTATTGTGGCAAGTTTAAGACAAACACAGAATATATCTATAGCCTTTTGCAATTCACCACAGGTAGGGTAGGAGGGGGCAAGCCTTATATTGCTGTCTTCGGGGTCGTTATGATAAGGATATGTAGCACCTGCTCCTGTGAGCACAAGTCCCGCTTCTCTTGCAAGTTTTACCGTTTCGGAAGCACAGCCGGGCAAAGTAAACACCGATATGAAATATCCGCCGTCGGGCTTGTTCCATTTTAATATACCTTTATCGGCGACCTCTTTGTCAAGTGTGTTCAAAACAATATCAAACTTTTCTTTAAGCAGGTCGCCAAGTTTTTTCATGTGTTCCTTCACGCCTTCGGCATTGTGAAAAAAGTTGAAAGTCCTAAGCTGATTTAACTTGTTGTGACCTATTGTCTGTATGCCGAAATGTTTTTTTATTTCTTCTATATAGTTATCACCCGAGGCGATCATCGCCACGCCGGAGCCGGGAAACGTTATTTTTGAAGTGGAAAAGAAGTATATTATTCTGTCATCGGTGCCGTATTTTTTGCTGAGAGAAAAAATATTTGCAAGCTTATGTTCTTTATACACATGGTGTATCGCATAGGCATTGTCCCAGAATATTTTAAAGTCCTTTGCCTTTGTCTGCATACATGAAAGTCTTTCAACGGTACTGTCACTGTAACAGATACCGTCGGGGTTTGAGTATAAGGGAACACATATTATGCCCTTAATATTTTCGTCTTCTCTTACAAGGTTCTCTACCATATCCATATCCGGACCTTCATCGGTCATGGGTATGTTTATCATTTCAAAGCCGAATTCTTCACATATGGCAAAATGTCTGTCATATCCGGGAACGGGACAAAGTATTTTCGTTTTACACTTTCCCCAAGGTTCGGAGCCGTCAGCACCGAAGATATAGAGTCTTGCAAAGGCATCGTATATTAAATTTAATGAGGAGTTTCCACCTATTATTATATTTTTGTTCGGAATATCCAGCAAAGAACTGAAAAGAGTTTTAATTTCCGTAATACCGTCAAGTATACCGTAGTTACGGGAATCTATACCCTCGCTTGTAATATAGTTATCAATGGGCTTGGCAAGTATATCGTTTGAAAGGTCAAGCTGTGCGCTTGCGGGCTTTCCTCTTGACATATCCAAAGACAAATTGCTTGTTTTGATATTTTCATATTCTATGTTAAGTCTTTGTTCCAATTTTTTCAGTTCTTCAACGGACATATATTTGTATTTCATTTTGATCCTCCTAATGTTGTCCTTGTGATTATCGGAAATCAGGGTATCTCCGAATACTTTCGGAGCTGCTCATTATTCAACACAAACACAACTGATATTATAAATGTATTTATTAAATATTGTCAAGTAAAACAACAAAAAACAAAAAGGAATTTTTTTTGTTATGTCGAAAAGTAGTTGTATAAG
>DFJD01000108.1:0-6384 GCA_002372875.1 Clostridiales bacterium UBA3680 | reverse complement strand
GAAGCAACACGGGAAGCCGACAGATGGGCGAGGAGGGAAAGTTATGCCGTATTATCCGGAGGATGTCATAAGAGACGTAACCTCGGGAAATGACATTGTTGATGTCATAAGTTCTTATGTTGAACTGAAAAAACGCGGTTCCAACTATTTCGGGCTTTGTCCGTTTCACAGAGAAAAATCTGCTTCCTTTTGTGTCAACCCGTTAAATCAGTTTTATCATTGCTTCGGCTGTAATGCCGGAGGTTCGGTTATCAACTTTATAATGCGGCATGAAAATCTCACTTTCCCCGATGCCGTAAAGATGCTTGCCGACAGAATAGGATATACTCTTCCGGAGACAGGAAAGACGGATCTTCACAAGGAACAGTTAAGAAAAAGGCTTTATGAGCTTCATAAAACCGCAGCAAGATACTTTTATTCTCTTTTGGAGTCGGAAAGAGGAGCCATTGCCGTGGATTATCTTGAAAAAAGAAAGATAAACCTCTCCACAAGGAAAAAGTTTGGATTGGGTTTTTCTTCTTCCCAAAGAGACGGCTTGTATAAGCATCTTATTTCCGAGGGCTTCAATGAAGAGGAAATAACCGCCTCGGGGCTTGTGGTAAGCTTTGATAACGGTTATCGTGATAAGTTTTTTTCAAGGCTTATGTTTCCGATAATAGATGTTTACGGCAATATAATCGGTTTTGGCGGAAGAGTGCTTGATGACGGAAAACCAAAATATCTCAATTCTCCGGAAACGCTGATATTTTCAAAAAGCAATAACCTTTTTAACCTAAATAACGCAAGAAGGTCAGGTGTTAAAGAATTTATTCTTGTGGAGGGATATATGGACGTGATAACCATATATCAGGCAGGTTTTAAAAATGTTGTGGCATCCTTGGGCACAGCCTTCAATGAAAGGCATGCAAGGGTCTTAAGAAAGTACTGTGACAGTGTTATTTTACTCTTTGACAGTGATGATGCGGGTGTGAATGCTGTTTTAAGGGCGATTCCCGTGCTTATGAGCTCGGGCCTGAGAGTAAAAGTATTACAGGTTCATTCTGCAAAAGATCCCGATGAATTTATAAAAAAATTCGGTGCCGAAGAATTCGGAAAGCTTGTTGAACATTCCGAAAATGAGTTTGTTTTCAGGGTGAAGCAGCTTCTTAAAGAATATGATGTTAAAAATATCGATGATAAGATCGCCTTTACAAACAAGGTTGTTTCTATGCTTAAGGACATAGAAAATGAAATAGAAGCCTCTGCATATATAAAAGAAATATCAAGATTGACCGACATAGATACGGAAGCGATTAAAAATCAGCTGCAAAAACAGCTTTCTTATACCCCCTCATTGTCAATAAATGCTCAAAGGGGCACGGGGGTCGGAATAAATTCCGCACTGAGAGATGTCAGAAGGTCACTTTTAAATATGTATATTACTTCTCCTACGGTATATGATGTGATCAGCGAGGGGTTAGACGAGAAATTTCTCGGAGAACAACTGTACAAAGATATTTTTAATTATGTAACAGAACTCAGAAAAAAAGGCATTGCCGTCACGCCTCCTCTTATCACGGGAAAATTTGATTCTGAAGAGGAAGGAAAAGAGCTTTCGGCAATATTTATGCTTTCAGCCGACTATAAGGAAGATGAAGCTCAAAAGGCAGCCAAAGATCAGATAAACACTCTGAAAAAAGCGTATTATGAAGATATTATAAAAAACAGCGATGATGACGATAAGGTAAGAGAAGCATTTGAAATGCTTAAAATAATTAATCGTTAAGGAAATACCGTCGATCGGTGGTTCCTTAAGATGTGTCGGAAAGGATGGTTAAGCTGTGAATTCCGTTGACGAGGCAACATTTGCCGCCAAAATGAAGGATCTTATAGCACTTGCCAAAAAGAAAAAGGGAGTGCTTGAGTACAAAGAAATAATGGACGAGCTTTCAAATGTAGAGCTTGGTCCGGAACAGATAGATAAGGTCTATGAATACCTTGAGACAAACGGTATCACCGTTATGGGTGTGGAGCTTGAGGTTGAGGATGAACCCGATGAAAAGGAACTTGACCTTTCAATTTCCGAAAATGCGATAAATATCGACGATCACGTTCGTATGTACCTTAAGGAAATAGGAAAGGTTCCCCTTTTAAAGCCCGAAGAAGAAATAGAGCTTGCAAAGAGGATACAAACGGGCGATGAGGATGCAAAAAAAGAACTTGCCGAAGCAAATTTAAGGCTTGTTGTGTCTATAGCAAAAAAATATCTCGGAAGAGGTATGCTTTTTCTTGACCTTATACAAGAAGGTAATTTGGGACTTATAAAAGCCGTTGAAAAGTTTGATTATACAAAGGGTTTCAAGTTTTCAACCTATGCCACATGGTGGATAAGACAGGCTATAACAAGAGCGATTGCCGACCAGGCAAGAACAATAAGGATCCCCGTACACATGGTGGAGACTATAAACAAACTTATAAGAGTACAGCGTCAGCTTTTGCAGGAGCTTGGAAGGGAACCCTCCGATGAAGAACTTGCAAAGGAAATGCAGATGCCTGTTGATAAAGTTAGGGAAACAAGAAAAATTTCGCAAGAACCGGTGTCTTTGGAAACTCCCATAGGAGAAGAAGAGGACAGTCACTTGGGTGATTTTATTGCTGACGAAGATATTCCCGCACCTGCGGATGCGGCAGCTTTTTCCCTTCTTAAAGAACAGCTCAACGAAGTCCTTGATACTCTTGCCGACAGAGAAAAAGAGGTGTTGAAGCTTCGTTTCGGTCTTGTGGACGGAAAGGCGAGAACTCTTGAGGAAGTCGGTTCCAGATTTAACGTAACAAGAGAGAGAATAAGACAAATAGAGGCAAAGGCTCTAAGAAAACTCAGACACCCGTCAAGAAGTAAAAAACTTAAGGATTACCTTTGATATTCAAAGCCGACCGAAAACGGTCGGTTTTTTTGGAGAAAATATGATTTCTAAAAGATTGCAAAATGTTGTCGATACCGTAGAAAAAAATCGGTTGACGGCAGATATAGGCTGCGATCACGGTTATACGGCAATAGCACTTGTTAAAAAAGGAATTGCCGAAAATGTTCTTGCCACAGACATAAGTGAGGGCTCTTGTCAAAAGGCACAAAACAATATAACCGATGCTCGCCTTAATAACCGAATAACCGTTTACTGCGGAAACGGACTTGAACCCATAAAAAAACAACGCCCCGAAGCAATAGTCATTTCGGGCATGGGCGGGACTACCATGTCCGAGATCCTTCTTGCTTATCCCGAAATATTAAAAAAAGCAAAACAGCTTATACTTCAGCCGCAAAAAGATATCTACAAAGTAAGAAAGCTGCTTTATCAATACGATTTTGAGATAATATCCGAAAATGTATTTAAAGATGAGGGAAAGATTTATTTTCTTATAAATGCAAAAAAAGGGGACCCTGTACCCTACACGGAAACGGAATACATTTACGGCAAATTGAATATTTTAAACCCCTCCGAGGCATTTAAAGAGTATATGGAATATGAATACAATAAATTTAATGCGGCATTGGCCGACAGTGGCAGCGAAGTTTCGGAAAATTTAAAGAAAAAAGCCGACTGTGCAAGGGAGGTATATCAATGGCTGAATGCGGAAAAATAATTGAAAAAATGAACGAGCTTGCACCCGAGAGCCTTGCTTTTGGCTGGGACAATGTAGGGCTTATGGTAGGAGACAGGAAAAAGGAGATCAAAAAAATTCTCTTTGCACTTGATTGCTACGAAGAAGTTATAGACGAAGCGATACAGCACAATGCCGATATGATCGTAACGCACCATCCCTTTATTTTCGGCAAAATAAAAAATCTTGATTACGACCTTCCTCTTACAAAGAAAATTGTTAAGGCAATTAAGAACGATATTGCTGTCTACAGTGCTCACACCAATTTAGATATAGCAAAAGGCGGCACCAATTCCGTTCTTTTTGAGCGGCTTTCTCTTCAAAGAGAGGAACCTTTTGCAATTTCCGAGGGGTCGGAAATAGGAAAAGTCGGTTTTCTTAAAGAAGAGGTCACTTTCAAAGATTTTATAGATTTTGTAAAGAAAGAATTAAAAGCCGAATATGTGACCGTGAACGGGGAGATGAACAAAAAAATATATAAAATCGCTCTTTGTACCGGCTCGGGAGGAGAATTCATTTCCGAGGCGATAAACAAAGGCTGTGATTGCTATATTACGGGAGATATTAAATATCACGACGCCCAAAAAGCTTTTGAAAACGGTCTCTGTCTTATAGATGCGACTCATTATTTGACCGAGGTCATAGTGCTTGACTGTCTGTGTGAATACATACGAAAAAGCTTTTCTGATGTAGAGTGTGTTATATCTCGTTTTAACGGACAGACGTTACACATTATGTAAATGAAATATAATCAGTGTTTCCTTAAAAAATCTTGATTTAAAAATAATATTGTGTTATACTTTCCATTTGTCTGAATAAAGCACGGTAAATAAATCGTTGCTTACTTTAACCTGCAATTACGGAGGACGGAGAATTGAACAAAAACGATTTACTGAGAGGTTTTGGAATATACATAGTTATATTTGTCATAATATTGGGCTTTATGTACATAAACAAGAAGAACAGCCCTGATTATGCACCGTATAGCGTGTCATACAGTACACTTTTAAAAGATATTGATAACAGCAACGTATCAAAAATAGAGCTTCAAAGCAACTCCGAGGTGGCTGATGTTGCCACGGCAAAGGTTACTTCAAAAGAAGACGGGAAAAAATATACTGTTGTTATCCCCAGTGTTTCCACATTTACCGAGTATGTTTCAAAATATGTGGCAAAAGACAGCGATCTTCAAATAGTGACCGTAGCACCTTCCAATGTCGGTAATTTGTTCTCTATAGTAATAGCGATCGTATCCGTGGTGGTTGTGGTGCTGATATTTATGCTTCTTTTTCAGCAAATGCAATCAAACGGAGGAAAAATGCTTTCCTTCGGCAAATCACGAGCAAAGCTTTCGGAAGGAAAAAATGATATTACTTTCAAAGATGTGGCAGGACTTTATGAAGAGAAAACAGAGGTTGAAGAAATAGTCGATTTTCTTAAGTCTCCCAAAAAATATACCGAGCTTGGAGCAAGAATACCTAAGGGCATTCTTATGGTCGGCTCACCCGGTACCGGTAAAACTCTTCTTGCTAAGGCAATTTCGGGAGAGGCGAAGGTTCCGTTTTTCTCAATTTCCGGTTCCGATTTTGTTGAAATGTTTGTCGGTGTCGGTGCCTCAAGAGTAAGAGACCTTTTCGAACAGGCAAAGAAAAATGCTCCCTGTCTTGTTTTCATAGACGAAATAGATGCCGTCGGCAGAAAAAGAGGAACAGGTTTGGGAGGCGGACATGATGAGAGGGAACAGACTCTCAATCAGCTTCTTGTGGAAATGGACGGCTTTGGAATAAACGAGGGAGTTATCGTAATTGCGGCAACAAACCGCCCCGATATTCTCGATCCCGCACTTTTAAGACCCGGTCGTTTCGACAGACAGATTGTTGTGGGGGTTCCGGATGTAAAGGGCAGAGAGGAAATACTGAAGATACATGCCAAAGGGAAAAAGCTTGCCCAGGATGTCGATTTGAAGGATGTTGCGGCAACTACACAAGGTTTTACGGGTGCAGACCTTGAAAACCTTCTTAATGAAGCGGCACTTCTTACGGCAAGGAAAAACGAAAAACTCATAACCATGGAAAATATCCGTCAGTCCTTTGTAAGAGTTGCGATAGGAGCGGAGAAAAAAAGTCACATTATCAGTGAAGAGGATAGAAAGATAACCGCTTATCACGAAGCGGGGCATGCGATACTGTTTGAAAAGCTTCCCTCTCTTTCGCCCGTACATACCGTTTCCATTATACCAATAGGACGAATGGGCGGTTATACCATGCCTATACCCAAAGAAGACGGCTTTAAATTCAAAAAGGAGATGCAGGAAGAAATTGTGTCTCTTTTCGGTGGAAGAGTTGCAGAGGAGCTTATTTTCGGAGATTATACCGCAGGTGCGAGCAACGATATAATGAAGGCATCCAATCAGGCACGAAATATGGTCAAGCGTTTCGGCATGAGCGGAGAGCTTGGACCTGTTCTCTATGGAGAAGAGGAGAGCCATGAGATCTTTTTGGGCAACGAAATAGGTCACACACGCAATTACGGAGAAGAAATAGCCACGCAAATAGACAAGGAAGTAAGACGAATTGTCGACGAGGCTTACGAAACCGCAAAAAAAATACTCAGTGAAAATATGAACGGACTTCATGCAACGGCAAAACTTCTTCTTGAAAAAGAAAAGGTTACCGGAGAGGAATTCAGAGAAGTTTTAAACAATGTTTAACATCGGGCTTCGGTAAAACCGAAGCCTTTTTAAAA
>DFJD01000006.1:991-9947 GCA_002372875.1 Clostridiales bacterium UBA3680 | reverse complement strand
GTTCGAGTCCGATCATCGGCTTGAAAAAGTGGTTGCATTTGCAGCCGATTTGTGATATAATAATATATATTTGGATGGGTTCCCGAGTGGCCAAAGGGGGCAGACTGTAAATCTGTTAGCTCAGCTTTCGAAGGTTCGAATCCTTCTCCATCCACTTTGTCGCGGGGTAGAGCAGTCTGGTAGCTCGTCGGGCTCATAACCCGAAGGTCGTTGGTTCAAATCCGGCTCCCGCAACTATAAAAAGACCGTTGATCGGTCTTTTTTTTGTTATAAATGGAGGAATTATTTATGGGAAAAGATGTGAAAATTGCGATTATAGGTACAGGAAACATGGGCAGAAAATATGCACAGATGATATTAAACGGAGAAATAGAGGGATCAAGACTTACCTGTGCCGTGTGCAGAAGTGAAGATGCTTATAATTGGGGAATGAATTTGGGAGGTTTTGCAATATACAGAAGTGAGGAGGAGCTTTTCTCTCATCGTGAAGAATTTGATGCACTTATTATAACAACGCCTCACAAACTGCATCCTTCACAAGCATTAAAGGCTTTTGAATTGAATAAACACGTAATGTGTGATAAGCCTGCAGCAGTTGAATTAAAGGATGCTAAAATGATGGCGGAGACCGCAAATAAAAAGGGTCTTGTTTACGGACTTATGTTTCATCACAGGTTAAGAGAGGATTATAATGAGCTCAAGAAAATAATTGATGAGGGAAGAATAGGAAAAATATTTCGTATACAGGCAACAAATACCCGTTATTTCAGAACATCGGCATATCATAACAGCAGTTCATGGAGAAGCACTTTAGCAGGAGAGGGTGGAGGTGCCTTAATTAATCAAGGACAGCATTTTCTTGATATTTGGCAGTGGCTTTTCGGAATGCCCGAAAAAATTCAGTCTCTTGTAATGACGGGTAAATATAATAACTTTGATGTAGAAGACGAAGCGACGATCCTTATGAAATATGCAGACGGAAAAACGGGTTGCTTTATAATATCCACAGCTGAGGGAATGTATGAGGATAGATTGGTCGTATCGGGAAGTAAGGGTTTTGTTGAATTGAATGGTAATGAAATGAAAATAACCGAGTTTTCTGAGGATACAGACGAATACAGAAAAAATCACAGTTGTAATTCAAGAGAGGAATTAACCGAAAGAAGAGAGGTAAAGCATTTTAAAGTCGGAGCGGACAGAGAACTGTATGTAAAAATGCTTCAAAACTTTGCAAACGCTATTATCTATAAAGAGAAATTGATAGCTCCCGGAGATGAAGGTATATATTCATTAATGCTTACAAAGGGTTCATATTTATCCGAAAAGACAGAAAAAAGAATTGATATTAAGGACTTGTAAAATGGATAAGAAAGATCTGCAAGATAGAACAGTGAAACAAATTTATTTCTGCGGAATACGAATATCATTGACATCTCAGATGACTTTTTTGGTGATGAACAGTATAGGTTAATTATTTGTGTAAAGTGCCGAAATTTATTTTTTTGCAATAGTTTTGTAATAATTTAGTAGCAAATGTAATATGAATATTTTTTGATTTTGTTCAAAACTTTTGGAGTTTTGAACAGCCAAAAACTACCTTAAATAGGTTATCATCATAGTTTTGCACTTTTTGCACAGGTTATGCACTTGAAAAAGGGGTAAAAACACAGAGTTTTGCACAGTTTTTTGAATTTTTAAAAAAGTGGTCGAAATTCGCTAAACAATAGGCTTTTGAAATTTTGTGAATGTTTTTTTCAAAAATATTACAGACTCTTGACAAATGAATTATTGCTGTTCAAAAATATAATCAATCAAGAATGTAACAAACTAAGGAAGTCCCCCGCTTTAGAAGCGGGGGTGCTTACTTAAAATTCAGTGGGAGACCAAGCTCCCACTGAATTTGGAATTGCTTGCAATTCCGTTGGTTATGAGTATGTAGCAGAAATTTATTTCTGCGGAATACGAATATCATTGACTAAGCAGATAGAAATGCTTTCATTATGTGTGAAAAGATTTTGCTGTAAAAAAGGATATTTTTTAAGGGAGTGTGATTTCACTCCCTTAAAAAATATCCTTATATCCATTCGGGTTCAGCCTTTATATCAACCTGTTCACCTGTTATGGGATGAGTAAATTTGATCTCACGGCAAAACAGTAAAGGCATTACTCCTCTTTTATGTGCAAAGTCTTTATTATATTTTGTATCGCCCCATATAGGTATCCCTGCGTGAGACAGTTGTACCCTTATTTGATGGTGTCTGCCCGTAATAAGACGTATATCAATAAGAGTACCGTTTGTGTGTTCTCTTATATATTTATACTTTAATATTGCTGTTTTTGCTCCCGTGGTGCCTTTGTTTACCACCTTTGAAATATTCTGTCTTTGAGAAAATATTATATGATCTTCAAGTGTGGCTTCTTTTTCGGCTTTTCCACATACAACGGCGTAATATTTTTTTATACATCTGTCTTTATCTCTTATTATTTCAGACAGTGCCTCGGCGGTATTTTTGTCCTTCGCAAAAAGAACTATCCCTCCTACGGGTCTGTCAAGACGGTTTATTATGTGGACAGGGGCGCCTAATTTATGTTGGGCAAATGACAACAGGCTTTCATCACCGCTGTTGTCATTTTGCGACGGCATGCCTGCAGGCTTATTGATAGCCATAAAATAATTATCTTCAGCTAAATATTCCATAATTATCGGCTTCCGTATTCATCCATTGAAAAAAGGACGGATTTATGAAAATTTCGGGACAGAACATATATGTTCTGGAATACACATAGGTATGTGAATACATAGGATCGTTTTCATCTATTTCGGGGTCAATGTTGTAGTGTTCCAATTTCTCCTGAGTATAGGAAAGAAATTCATCCGGTGCATCGATCTCCAAAAGAAATTTTCTTAGGTACAAAGATGCCTTGTTCGGTTTATTCTGTCTGAAATAAAGAGCAACAATATAAAGAAGAAGAGCGGGATCGCTGTATTTCATATTGTAGCTGTTGTACAGTTTTAATGCTTTATTGAGCTTGTTTGTGATAACATAGGCGGCAATAAGCAAATATCTTATATCCGAAAGTTCGTTTACACCAAGAGACAGATAATATTCCGCCTCGGGGATTATTACCGGCCACATATGGCTAAAAGACATAACCTTTATATATTTTTCATAAAGATAAATATATGTGCCGAAACGTACATCACTTTTTAAAAATGAGGGGGACTTTTCAAACATTCCGACTTCGGCAAGATCTTTATGCTCTTGAGTAAGGATTTTTTTTAAGGAAGCAAGATATTCGATCTCGTTTTCGGAAGTAAGTTCATTACAGCTGTCCAAAATATACAAATTTCCGTTTGCAAGCTTGGAAGCCATGCTGATATATCTTAAAAAAGATTCCCTGTCAACAGAATTCTCAGCCAGTTTCAAATAGTCTTCGGCAGTTGTTGGATGGGTCATATTTTTTTTCTTCTGTGAGGATTTTGAAATAATATCGTTATCAAAGAGTTTGATAACGTTGTTTGGTTTTTTGTTCATTTAAAATCTCCTGTTATTGCGGAAGAAAATCAAGGTATGTATTTGCTCTGTCAATGCCCTCTTCAGTGACAGACAGCTGTATTTTATTTTCTCCCCTTTTTAAAACGGTAATAATGCCTTTTTTTTCAAGAGAGTCTATTGCCTGAGTGTAAAGTTCTCTTTTTCTTTTATCAAGACCTGCCAATTTAAATGTAAGGCTGTCTCCTCCTGTCAGGTATGATTGATATGCTCTTGCAAAAACATCCTCTTCTTGTTCGTTTTGTATTGTTGTGCTGTTTTCATTCATTTTATCACCGCCTAATTAATCAGTTATTCTAATTCGTTATTTTAGCATAAGTAAAAAGGGGTTGCAACTATATTTAAAATATTATTTTTGCTTCCTCATCTACGGCTTGACAGCATAGTTGTGCTTGTGTCAATATTTCCGTAAGATCCTCCTCGTCTGATTCTATAACAAGCTTTTGTGTCATAAAGGCAACGGTCGCACTTTTGACACCGGGTATTTTGTTTATTGCAGCTTCCATTTTTGCTGCACAGTTTGCACAATCAAGATTTTCCATTTTAAATTTCTTTTTCATTTTATTTTTCCTCCTTTATGTGTTCAAGCCCTTGGGCAAGCATGGTGTGTACATGATCATCTGCTATAGAGTAGTAAACTGTTTTGCCTTCTTTTCTGTTTCTTACAAGGTCTGCCCTTCTTAATATCGCAAGCTGGTGAGAAACTCCCGAAATGCTCATTTCAAGCTTTTCGGATATATCCATAACACACAATTCTCCGTTTTTCAGAGCAAGCAATATCCTTATTCTTGTACTGTCGCCAAAAACTTTGAAAAGTTCGGCAACATCGGTTATATTTTCGACAGTGACTTCTTTAGACAAAAAGAAACCTCCTTATTTTCATATTTGAACAAACATTCAAGTATTATTTACATTATAAACCATTTTGTGTATTTGTCAACATCAAAAAAGCAAAAAAAACGGTCGCATCGAATGATACTCTGCGACCGTAAAAAGGAAATGACATCCATCTTTTTGTTAAGAATCATTATGGTATTATTTAAAGGTTACATCTCGACCTGCAAAGAACTTTGCTATAGAAATGGAATCTTTTCTGGAAACCTTTTCTCCGCCCGAAACAGCCAATGCATATTCGTCAACATTTACGTTATTTCCCGCAAAATATTTTCCGGAGAGAATAAAGTCAAGTCTTGTTATGCTGCCATCACCGTTTAAGTCACCTTTATAAAGAGAATATTCGCTTATAATATAATTGATACCGTGACTTTGGGCATATTGAAGTGCCGCCGAACCTTTGGCACATATTATTGTCAGTTTTTCACAGCCTTCAAAGGCATTATCGGCTATATTCTTTATACTTGCGGGGATAATGATCTGTTCAAGGTTTTTTGAGTTTGCAAAGGCGTGCTCGCCTATTTCGGTAACAATGCTGCCACCGACAACGGAAGATATGGAAATATCCGTAACATCGGGTTCAGCCGCTGTTACAGTGCCGTCATTAATAAGTACAACACCGCCGCTGCCTTCTACCTTGTCGGCATTTGCATCGTTGTAATTCAAAGCATAGCTTACATTTGTAGTTTCGGATGAACCGAAGGTGGATTGCTGAGTTTCGTTTGTGGTAGTTTCGGCTGTGTTTTCGGTAGTTGACTCGGGTTCTTTTTGATAAGTATCGGCAGCAAAATCACAGCCGGGGTTTATCAATAAATCGTGACTTCCGATATTTAAAGGAGCGTCAGCTTTTTTTATGGTGTTTTCGCCCAAAAGAAGGAAACCGTCTTCTTCCCACCAGCCGTCTTGCCAAGTTGCATCCGTTTGATACCACAAGCCGTCGTCCATCTGTGTTGCTACCCACATATGAATGTCGGAGTAGAGAAGAACACAAGGAATGCCAAGCTCGTCAAAAATAAGTTTATAGCAGTTTGAATAGCCCTGACAAACCGCAAAACCGTTAAGAGGAATACCTACAGCCGTATGAGAATAGGGACCATTCATCCTGTCGTCTGTATCGTAGGTCGTGCTGTCAACAAGAAGCCGCATCATATATTGATTTTTTTCGTAAAGGTCGGGAATGGAAGAAATATATTTTACGGTTTTTTCTTTCCATTGGTTTACGATCTCGATATCTCTTAAAGCCTCTTCTTTTGAAATGGTATCCTGTTTTTGAGCCTGAGCGTTGATCATAGGGCCCTTGCCCGCAGATGTGGAAATGCGGAGTTCATCCGTTATGACATCATCTACTATATAGGAGGACCATTCAAAATAAGGACCGTTGTTGAGCCAATGAAGTTCGGGATTATCATAACTGATCGCCGTATAGGCATCGGCTATGGTAGATGTAACGTCATCGGGTCGATCATACATATCCTCACCAAAAACAGAGTAAAGGTCGCAGCTTATAACAAGGACGTTGTAACCTAAGTTCTCATCGTAAACTATGTTTTCGGGGTTTGCATTACCAACAATAATGTCGTAAGTCTGCTGTCCTTTTTCGGAAAGAAGACCTCTGTATGAAGGCTTTGTATCGGAATAGAGATTTATTTCTTTGCTTGAAAAGGAAGGAGTGTGATCCTTTGTGAAGGCGCTCCCTTTTGCATGACGTTCGGTAACCTCAACGGAAGCTCCGGAGGAAACTCGATCGGTGTTTTCGTCCGATATGATCTCATTGCGGGCGTAGGTCATTACGGATAAAGAAAATATAAAAGTTATTGTTAAAATAAAACTTGTTATCTTTTTCATATGACTCACCCCTTTTTATTAAAAAAGTTACTATATATATGTTTTTGGTAAGATTATAGTACCACAGTATTATCGGTTTTTCAAGATATTAATTATAATTTCGTTAATATGCATAATTTGCAAAACAAAATCATATAGGTTTGTATGCAAATTGTTTTAACAAAAATGTTATAATAAACGGCTGTTTATTTCCGATAAAAGATATAAGGGTAAAGCATAGCTGATAGCTATGTAAATTTATTAAAATTATTATTGAATAATGAATTAAGTTGGATTATAATGTAAATCGTACATGAAAAAATAACGGAGGTAAATCTTATGAAAATAGTTCTTGCATATTCCGGCGGTCTTGATACATCTGTTATCATACCCTGGTTAAAGGAAAATTATAACAATCCCGAAATAATCGCAGCCTGCATCAATGTGGGTCTTACAAGACAGGAGACTGCGGGTATAGAGGAAAAGGGACTTAAGCAGGGAGCATCAAAGGTATATTGTCTTGATGTTTGTGAAGAACTTATTACAGATTATATATATCCCATGGTTAAGGCAGACTGTGTTTACGAGGATAAATATCTTCTCGGCACATCCATTGCAAGACCTCTTATAGCTAAGAAACTTGTGGAAATAGCAAAACAGGAAGGCGCGGATGCTATCTGTCACGGCGCAACGGGCAAGGGCAACGACCAGATCCGTTTTGAGCTTACAATAAAGGCACTTGCTCCCGAGCTTAAAATAATTGCCGCTTGGAGAGATGATAAGTGGACTCTTCAGTCAAGAGAAGATGAGATAAAGTATCTTCAGGACAGGGGAATAGAGGTTCCCATGAAGAAGGAAGACTCTTATTCAAGAGATTCAAACCTTTGGCATATAAGCCACGAAGGTCTCGACCTTGAAGAACCCGCAAACGAGCCTAAGTTTGATTCTTTGCTTAAGCTTGGCGTTTCTCCGGAGAAAGCTCCCGACGAGCCCGTATATGTAACGATAGGGTTTGAAGCGGGTGTTCCGGTTTCAATAGACGGAAAGAAGGTTTCTCCCGTTGAGCTTATGGAATATCTTAACAAGATCGGCGGAGAAAACGGAGTAGGTATTTGCGACCTTGTGGAAAACAGAGTTGTCGGAATGAAATCAAGAGGTGTTTACGAGACTCCCGGAGGAACCATCCTTTACAGAGCTCACAGAGACCTTGAATATCTTTGCCTTGACAGACAGACAACAAAATTCAGTGAAATTGTTCGTTCCGAATATACCGACCTTATTTACAGAGGAGAATGGTTCACACCCTTAAGAGAGGCTATTTCCGCATTCTATGATGTAACACAAAAGTATGTTACGGGTACGGCAAAGCTTAAGCTTTACAAGGGAAATATCATTTCGGCGGGAGTTGAAAGTCCTTACAGCCTTTACAATGCCGAAATTGCATCATTTACAACAGGTGAGCTTTACTCACACAAGGATGCGGCAGGATTTATAAATCTTATGGGACTTCCTCTTCTTGTAAGAGCAATGATGTTAAAGGAAAAAGAAAACAAGGGAAACAAGGATTGATTAATGTTTCCATAGTATAAGAGAGAAGTTTCGGCTTTTCTCAAAAATCACTAATGACGGGTGCTCCCGCCTTATAACGGAGGAAAATAAAATGAAAAAGGAAATTGAATGGGGCAAGTTGGGCTTTGGTTATATAAAAACCGATAAAAGATACGTTTCCAATTATTCAAACGGAGCATGGGATAACGGAACGCTTACCGATGATGACAAGATCACAATGAGCGAGGATGCGTGTGTGCTTCACTACTCACAGTCTTGTTTTGAGGGGCTTAAGGCGTATACCACCGAAGACGGAAAAATAGTATGTTTCCGCCCCGATCTTAATGCGGCACGTATGCATGACACGGCTTTGCGTCTTGAAATGCCTCCATTCCCCAAGGACAGATTTGTAGATGCCGTAAAGCAGGTCGTAAAGGCAAATGAAGATTGGGTGCCTCCCTACGGTACAGGCGCAACACTTTATATAAGACCTCTTATGTTCGGCATCAACGAGGTTATAGGCGTAAAGCCCGCAGATGATTATCAGTTCAGAATTTTTACCACTCCTGTAGGCCCTTATTTCAAGGGTGGTGCAAAGCCCATAAAGGTTAAGGTAAGTGATTTTGACAGAGCCGCTCCTCACGGAACGGGAAATGTTAAGGCGGGTCTTAACTACGCAATGAGTCTTCATGCCATTGTTACGGCACACAAAGAAGGTTTTGCCGAAAATATATATCTCGATCCCGCAACACGCACAAAAATAGAAGAGACGGGCGGAGCAAACATCATATTCGTTGAAAACGACAAAAAGCTTGTTATACCCAAGTCCGACTCTATTCTCCCCTCCATAACAAGAAGGTCGATAGTATATGTTGCTCAAAATTATTTGGGCATGGAGGTAGAGGAAAGAGAAGTATTGCTTGCCGAGATAGACAACTTTAAAGAGTGCGGTCTGTGCGGTACGGCTGCGGTTATTTCTCCCGTAGGTTCCGTAAATGACCACGGAAAGGAGTTCACCTTCTCTAACGGAATGGAGAAGATGGGTCCCGTACTCACAAAGCTTTACGAAACACTGACAGGTATACAGATGGGAAGAATAGAAGCTCCCGAAGGCTGGATCGTTGAAATTAAATAAT
>DFJD01000006.1:0-923 GCA_002372875.1 Clostridiales bacterium UBA3680 | reverse complement strand
CGACAAAAAAGGACAGCTTTAAGTTGTCCTTTTTTTGTTGCGTGATAAGCTGTAAGGGGAGTATTTTACCGTCTTTTCAGCGTCTTCAAATATTGCTTTTGTTCGTCTGTTATTCTGAAGCTTTCCACACTTTTTTGTATTGCTTTGTTATGTGTAAAAAGGTCCAATCTTTTTTCTTCAATGTAGGGAATAACACTTTGATATTGTTTGGCAAGGGCTGTTGCAAAATACCATGCACGCATCATATTTATGTAATATTCCTCCGATGATATTTCCGCAACCATGCGAGGATATTCGTTAGAAAATTTCTCATCGAGATAATATCGCATAAGCATACCGATGGCAAATCTAACGGTGTAGGTATGGCGGGAAGTGAGCCATTTGCGTATATAAGGAAGAAGAGAGTCGGTGTGCTTTTTAAATATATTCGGAGACAGCTGATCGCAGGTAGCCCAGTTATCTGTCATGGGAAGAAATTTTTCAACCTCGGTCATGCATTTGTCAAAGTCCTTTTCAAGGGATATTATGAAGGCGTGAAGTTGATTTTCTTCGAAATATTCATGAGGAAGAAAGCTTAAAAAATCCTCCGTTTCTTTATTTTTGTACAGCTTTTTTGCAAGAGTGCGAAGAAGAGGTGTTCTTACTCCGATTATTTTGTCGGAAGGATAAGTCGGTATCAATTTTGCCTGAAAGGCGGCATATTTTTCATCACGCATTTCAAACAGCAGAGCAAGGATATCATTTCTGTTCACAATAAACACAGCTCCTTTCTTGCTTTGTGGATATTATCGGTGTAATTATAGCAAAACGAGAGCCTTTATTCAATGTGTAATAATAACTTTACACTTTTATTACATTCAACATTTATGTTTGATATATTTGAATTTTATCGGTATAATTAGGGAAGCACTGATTAATTCACT
>DFJD01000077.1 GCA_002372875.1 Clostridiales bacterium UBA3680 | reverse complement strand
TCCCCCAAAAAAAGGAATCATACAAAGCCATATAAACACGCTTGATACAGGCTGTATATATCTCATATCGTCCCATATCGGAGCGCCGACAAGAAGTATTCCCCAGGTGGCAAGCATGGGGATAAAAAGTATCAGATACCTTGTCTTTTTTACGGCGATACATTTGAAAAATGCCACGACCACGATCCACATCTGTAAAGCCATACTGAAAAGAAGGCCGAGAACAGGTATCTTTTGATACAAATTCAGAATGCGGAATATTATTGCTTCTCCCTTTTGCCCGAATACCGTCCAATCGGGAAGAGAGTCGATAAAGTGCATTTTGTAACCGTCGTCAAAGTATACACATTCCCTTACCGAGGGCAGCCAATAGCCGCAGGTAAGATGTACGTATGCTCTTATATATTCAAAAGGCTTTCTTAAGCCCAATTTAAGCCATAAAAGAAAATAATCTTTTTTATGCTCCAAAAGATATTTTGTGCGAGTCCCGTCGGGTTGTCTGACTATTGATTTCATATAATCGGAAACGCCGTTAAATTCTCCGTATATTTTTGCCACGTTATCGGTGTTTACAAATATTTTATCAAGCTCAGCCTTTTCGCTTTCCGAAAGGTTTACTCCCGTATTTAAAGCGCGAGCTATCTGCATGTAGGGCACGGAGAGCATTTCCGATATATCCCTTTGCCCGTGTGCTTCCGTGGTGGCACCGAGTAGATTCATATATACGGGACCTCTTATAATAAGCGCCGATATTATTGCCGCAAATATCAAGGCTACGGTTCGTTTGTTGCCTTTGAAATTGAAAATAAGAGCAAAAAGGAACATAGCCGCACAGCAATAAATTCCGCCAGAACGGAAAAGGGCGGTCAAAAGGGTGAAAAGGAAAACAAAAAAGTATATTGTCCACGAAGGCAGTGTGAGCTGTCTTTTGTAGAAGGGAAGCTTTTTTTCAGTGTCCTCCTCTTTCGGAAGAAGGGGTTTGTGTATTATTTGCCAAATCAGGCTCATAAGTATTATTATACAGCCGCTCTCCCACACATCTTTTGTATCGGTCACGGAAAAATAACCTATGGGAGGATAAAGGGCGTTAAAGAGCAAAACGAGCCTTACAGCCTTTTTGTCAAAGCCCGTTTTCACCATCGTTTTTACCATGTATGCACAGCTAAAAGAGTAGAAAAGCATCTGCACAAAGGTGTAAAGGGCAACTCCGCCTCTTTCGTCTCCGAAAAGCATTATTCCGAGAATGTAGAGTTTTCCGAAAATAAGAGTGTGTATAATGGGGTGATGGGTTGTAAGCTTTGCCATGCCTATTTCAACAAACATCTGATATTCGTTGTCATGCATAAGGTTGCCCGGCAGCGAAAGCAGAAAATAAAACAGATGGCAAAGGAAGATGATCAAAAAGTATTTGCAAAAAAGCTTTTTTAACACCTTTTTATCGGTTACGGCATTTTCTGTGCTGCCGCAGGTGAGAATTTCCGTTTTGTCGTAAATGATGCCTATAAGCTTGCAAAAGGCAAGAAAGGAGCCAAAAAGCACACAAAAAAGGGCAAAGGCGTTGTACCAATATGTGTGTATATGCCCCAAAGCCTCTACCTTGTAGAAGAAGAAAAGTCCCGTAAACAAGGCAAAAAGTGCAGAGGGCACGCAAATGCATATTTTTGTGAGTTTATCTTTTTCCTTTGTTTTGAAGGCGAAAAGGAGAAAAAAGCCCACCGTAAGGAACAAATTAGTAAGATCGCCGTTCGTTTTTTTGTCGTATATCTCCGAAATGTAGCCGAAAGCACAGCTTGAAAGTATTGCGGGGATAATTATTGTTTTGATATTTTTTGATTTAAACATATTATTACCTGTTGTTACCCTTTGTAAATTGTGTGATCGATTGGTTGTAAGAGAACCGGTTTCGGGGGACAACCTCACCCCCTGCCCCTCACAAGCTTCGGAGGGGAGGATGCATGTGGTTTCCCGATTGTTATTAAGGAATTTATTCGTGATATAAGAGCATTCGGCGCAGTTTGCAGTTTTCCGTGTGGAGGGTTTTACAACCTCACCCCCTGCCCCTCCCCACCTTGGGGATGGGAGGACGCATGCGGTTTCCTGTTTGTTATTAAGGAGACTTTTCGTGATATAAAAGTATATCGGTAACGGAAAAACCTTATGCGATGGCGACTGTTCCCCTCCCCAAGGTGGGGAGGGGTTAGGGGTGAGGTTGTTTTCCCTATTTTCTCTGTTTTCTCTATCATGTCACGGTTTTTAGCCATTTTTCCGAAAGGTATCTTCTGAGGAAGAAAACAGACCGCACCGCCCAATCTATAAACATACCTATCCAAACGCCCATAACACCCATACCGAATACAACACCGAAGATCCAACTGCTTCCCACTCTGAAAATGAGCATTGAAGCCACGCTTACGATCATTGTAAATGTAACGTCTCCGGCAGCTCTGAGCGAATTTGAAATTGTGAATGAAAGAGGCCATATACAAATGCTGACGGCGGCAAAGGCTCTCAGCACGTTTATTGCGATTTCATTTGCTTCGCCCGAAAGGTTGAACACTGCCGTCATATAGGGACAGAACAAAAACAGAGTGATGTTCGTTATCCATGCACCTATATAGGCAAATTTTACAAGCTTGCGTGTATAGTACCTTGCTTGGAAATAATCCTGCGCCCCTATGCACCTGCCCACCACCGTTATAAGGGCAAGACCCATTGAAGAGGCGGGTATGCATATAAGGTCGGTTATGGTGTATGCCACGGAATTGGCGGCTATGGAGGCGGTTCCGAAGCCCGAAACGATGCTTACCACCATAAGCTTGCCCACTTGAAAAAGTCCGTTTTCAACACCCGAGGGTACGCCGATGTACAGTATTTTTCTTATATATTTGAATTTCGGCTTAAAACAGTCGGCAATATCGGGGCGAATGGGGTTTGATTGGCTCATTAAACGCTTGCATATTATAAAGCCTGCAACCGCCCTTGAAAGCAGGGTGGCAAGAGCCACACCCATGACCGACATTTTGAACACAAACACAAAAACGGCATTTCCCACCACGTTAATAATGTTCATAACAAGGCTTATGCGCATACTTATCCTACTGTCGCCCAAGGCTCTGAAAACAGAAGCCCCCGAGTTGTAAAGCCCCAAAAAAGGATAGGAAAGGGAGGTCACGACAAAATAGGTTATGGCATTTTTAAGCACCGACTCGTCAACACTGCCGAATATGGCTCTTAAAAGAGGCTTTGTAAAAAAAAGACAGACAAGGGTTATAAAAAGGGAGAAAGCAAGGGTGATAAGTCCAAGCTGACCGACAGCCTTTTTCGCCTCTTTTTCCTCTTTCATGCCCAAATAATGAGAGCAAACTACGGCACCGCCCGTTGCAAGAGCAGCCATGGTCTGTATCATGAGTCTGTTTATGTTGTCTACCAAAGCCACACCCGCAACAGCCTCCTGACCGGACAAAGAGACCATGAGGGTATCTATCATACCGACACTTACGGCAAAAAACTGTTCTATTATAAGGGGCGTGATAAGCCGTCTTAACGCCGCGGAGTCAAACAATTTTTCTTCTTCTTTTTCGGACATATATATCCCTGCCTTTAAAACATAGATAAACGACAGTATACTCCAAAATGAGGCTTTCGTCAATACGACGCGCCAATTATTGAAACCCAACGGTAAGATTTCTGTAATTGTTTTTTTGTGAAAAATAGGTTATAATGGTTTCGGGTTATTATAATCTATCCAAACGGAGGTGTTGATATGGAAAAAACGAAAATAGAATATTTATGGCACGACAAAAAAAGAATATGGGGTCTGCCCATCTCATTTACAAATTATGCCATAAGCGATGACAGATTTTTTGAGAAAAAAGGCGTATTCAACATAGAAGAGAGCGAACTGCTTTTGTACAGGGTAAAGGATATTTCTCTTAAAAGGTCCTTTTGGCAAAGACTGTGCGGAGTGGGCACCATAACCATCTATTCTTCCGATACGGATAAAAGCGAGCAGATAGTAAAAAACATAGCTCATCCCAACGAGGTGAAGGAGCTTTTGCATAGACAAATAGAAAAGAAAAAGGAAGAAAAGGGAATGGGTGTTACCGAGTTTATACAAAACGGCCCCGTAAACTGATGAAGAGGTGAGAGGATGTCTCTTACAAAGCAGCCCGGAAAGGTCATTTTAAGATGTACCAAGGTTGAAAAAAACATACGAAAAAAGAGCATAATAAAGGGCTTTTCCATGACGGTGCGAAAAGGGGAGCTTGTGACCGTTTTCTCGAAAACGGGACAGAGCAAGTCGGTGCTTGCAAAGCTGATCTGCGGCCTTGTTCCGCCTACCTACGGCACCGTTACCGTGAGGGGGAAGGCGGCAGGGTACCGAACCAACACACTTGTATCCTTCCAGCCCGATGTTCCTTTTTTAAAGCAGGAACACTCCGTAACGGATGTAATGGTGTACTATAACCGCTTTTTTTCGGACTTTAAATACAAAAGGGCATACAAGCTTTTAAAACTTTTCGGCATCGACCCCGAAGCCTACATTTGGGAGCTTGACGAGTCCCTTGTTACGGTGTTTGAAATAATTTTGGTGTCTTCGCGAAAGACCTCCCTTTACGTATTTGACAATCCCTTTAAAACAGACAAAAAATATCACGCTGACATTATAAAAATACTCAATGCCTGTAAGCAGGTTGGAGGAGTTGTTGTTCTGTCTGACAGAGCCTATGAGTATATGGAGCCTGTAACAGACAGGTTCATTTTCCTAAACAGAGGGGAAATGATAATATCCATAGAAAGCGAAAAGATAAAGCTTCGCTACAATCAATCCGCAACAGGTATGTTTAAAGAACTGTACAGAAATGCTTAATCTCATTTATTACGATATAAAAGCCACCTACAAAAGAATATTGCTTACGGTAATGCTTCTTTCGCTGCTTGCCTTCGCGGTACGCTTTTTGTGGAGCGACGTTTTTATGTCGGTATTCGACAATAAAAATTTTTACATCGGCAACATTATACAATTTGCCGCAGCCGCACTTTTGGGCGTGTGTTGCTTTATTGCGTTTGTGGTCATAATATACGGACAGTGCAGCTGGTTTGACGAAAACATACTTTCGGCTCAGGGTCAGCTTACAAACATGCTCCCCGTTTCAAGCTATCAGATAGTGTTCAGCAAAATTCTGGTGGCTTTTGTGTGGAATGTTATAATTTTGCTCACCTTTGTGGGAGTGAGCTGTGTTTTCTTTATGGAAAGCGACATATTGGAGCTTCTGGTTTCGGCGGTGAACGAATTTGCAAAGCTTAACAACGTTCACATAAGCATTGTGAGCATGAGTGTTTCTATTTGCCTTTGCATAGCCCTTGCAATGACGGGCTTTATATCACTTTGCTTTCTTTCGCAAATGGTAGGGCAGATATTCAACTTAACGCGAAATCTTATGATATTTATAAGCTTTTTTGCTTTTGCTGTTGTAAGCATTTCTCTGCACATTTTGGTGCTGAGGCTGCTTGGCATAGCCGACCCTTTAACAGCCCTTGTGGGCAAAACAGCGCCCTATGTGGTAAGCTATGTTTTTTCGGTGGTCAACAAGCTCACCGTGCTCAATTTCCTTTCAAGCCTTGCCTGCTGGCTCGGCGCATCGGCAATACTCAAAAACAAGCTCAACATGCTGTGATAGATCGTTTTTTAAAACACTTGCAAATTTATATATTAAATGCTATAATGTTACTGTCGACTGTTACTGTCGACGGAGCGGCGCTCCGAAAATTAATACAGAGGTGTAAAAAATGTTTGATGAAATTTGTAGCAAGCTCGAGGAGCTTGGTGTAGTACCCGTAGTTGTTCTTGATGATGCAAAGGATGCCCTTCCCCTTGCAAAGGCTCTTGTAGAGGGCGGTCTTCCCTGTGCAGAGGTGACCTTCCGTACAGCGGCTGCCGAGGAGTCCATCAAAATTATGAAAGAGAACTATCCCGAAATGGTTCTTGCCGCAGGTACCGTTCTTACAACAGAGCAGGTTGACAGAGCCGTTGCCGCAGGTGCAACACTTATCGTAAGCCCCGGCTTCGACCCCGAGATAGTTGACTATTGTATAAGCAAGAACATTCCCGTTTGCCCCGGTCTTGTTACCCCTTCGGAAATGGCTCAGGCAGTAAAAAGAGGCCTTACAAACGTTAAGTTCTTCCCTGCAGAGGCAGCAGGCGGCCTTAAGATGATCACAGCCATGACAGCTGCTTACACATCCGTAAGAGTTATGCCCACAGGCGGTATCAATGCAAAGAACATCGGCGATTACCTTAAAAGCAAGAAGATATTCTGCTGCGGAGGAAGCTGGATGGTTAAGGGCGACCTTATAAAGGCAGGTAAGTTTGACGAAATTAAGGCTATGACCGAAGAGGCTGTAAAGCTTGTAAAGGAAATAAGAGGTTAACAAACTAAGGAAGTCCCCCGCTTCAAAAGCGGGGGTGCTTACTTAAAA
>DFJD01000060.1 GCA_002372875.1 Clostridiales bacterium UBA3680 | reverse complement strand
ATACATTTGATTTTGTAAACCAATACCGGAAAAACATTGCGTGACGGCGACTATTCCCCTCCCCAAGGTGGGGAGGGGAGGACGCATATACTCTTCCGATTGTTATTAAACAATTTATTCGTGATATAAAAATATATCGGCAACGGAAAAATGTTGCGTGGCGGCATCTGTTCTCCCAAAGGTGAGGAGGGGAGGACGCATATACTCTTCCGATTGTTATTAAGGAATTTTTTCGGATTATAAAAGTATATCGATAACGGGAAAATGTTGCGTGGCGGCATCTGTTCCCCTCCCCAAGGTGGGGAGGGGTTAGGGGTGAGGTTGTTTTTAACCCGACAGGTGGTCTTTTTAACAGCCGAAATTTCACCTCTTGACTTTACACCCTTATAATTTTATAATAAAAGGTAACGAAAAAATAAGGAGTTTTATTGTATGTCAGCACCCGATATAAAAGAGATAGAAAGAAGAAGAATATTTGGTATTATTTCCCACCCCGATGCGGGTAAAACCACCCTCACCGAAAAACTGCTTTTGCACGGAGGTGCTATCCATCAGGCAGGTACCGTAAAAGCAAGAAAAGGAAAATATGCCACCTCGGACTGGATGGAGATAGAAAAACAGAGAGGTATCTCGGTTACCTCCTCGGTCATGCAGTTTGAATACAACGGTAAAAGAGTGTCGATCATGGATACTCCCGGTCACAACGACTTTGGCGAAGATACCTACAGAATACTTACAAGCGTTGATTCCGCGGTCATGGTCATTGATGCGGCAAAGGGTGTGGAGGCACAAACCGAGAAATTGTTCAAAGTATGTTCTATGAGACATATTCCCGTGTTTACATTTATGAACAAACTTGACAGAGATGCAATGGAACCCTTGACCCTGCTTGAAGAGCTGGAAAATGCCTTGGGGCTTCCTTCTGTGGCTGTTACCTGGCCTATAGGAAACGGTGCTTATTTTGAAGGCATCTACGACAGACTTAAAAACAAGGTTTACCTTTACAAAGAAAAAAGAGAGATAGCACTTTCGGATGAAGGCGTTTACGACAAACAGCTTGACGACATAATTTTTTCGGAAAATCTTACAGCCCTGAGAGATGAGATAGAACTTCTTGACGGCGCCGGAAACGAATTTGATGAAGAACTTATATCAAAAGGTGAGCTTTCCCCGGTATTTTTCGGTACGGCACTTGCCGATTTCGGTGTGACGGAGTTTCTTGAACACTTTCTTGATATGTCTCCTGCTCCCGGAGTAAGGAAAACCGTTGACGGAGAAGTTTCCCCTTCCGACCCTTTCTTTTCGGGTTTTATATTTAAAATACAGGCAAACATGAATCCTGCCCACAGAGACAGGCTTGCATTTTTAAGAATATGCTCGGGTACCTTCGAAAGAGGAATGAATGTTACCCTATCCCGTACCGGAAAGCAAATGAAACTCAATCAGTCCACTCAGCTTATGGCAAACGAGAGAGACACGGTAGATACAGCCATTGCAGGTGATGTTATAGGAATATATGACACGGGAAATTATCAAATAGGTGACACTCTTACGACCGCTCCTAAGAAGCTCTTTTTTGAGCCTCTTCCTACCTTCCCTCCGGAACTTTTTATGAAGGTTCGTCCGGTGGATACCATGAGAGCGAAGCATTTTCAAAAGGGAGTGGACCAGCTTGCGCAAGAAGGTGCCATACAGATATATCGCAACAGATATAACGAGGTGGTATTAGGCGCTGTAGGTCAGCTGCAGTTTGAAGTTTTCGAGTACCGACTTATGAATGAATACAATTCTTCGGTAAGAATGGAACCGATGAATTTTTCCGTGGCAAGGTGGGTAAAAAACAAAAAGGCCGAAGAGCTTTATGATTTTGAAAATTCAAGGTGCGCCCTTGTTTTTGACCACTTTGAAAGACCTATACTGCTTTTTGCCAACAAATACACATTAAACAACTTTATGGATAAAAATACGGATATAGAGCTTGTGGAGTCTATGTTCGTAACGGATGATATAAATGCTTGATAAAAGCGAAAGGAAGAAAAAATGAAAAAAAATGCAGCAATATTACTTTCGGCTCTTCTGCTTTGCGCAGCTGTTCCCGTAAATACATTTTGTGAAGATGTGGAGCTTGCCGCAGCACCCTACGGTGGGTACGATTCAACATATACTCTTTCAGACGGGGCAAAACTTTATTTCAACAAATCCGACGGCTCTATCGTTGGCTGTGACACTTCGGTCACAAGTGTTACCGTGCCCTCATCTATCGACGGTGTGAGTGTAAAAACCATCGGAAAAGGAGCCTTTTCCTCTTGTATGGCTCTTAAAAGTGTTACTTTGCCCTCATCTGTAAACTATCTTGCATCGGAGGCATTTCAGGGCTGTACATCCCTTACAACAATAAATCTTGAAAATGTCACAAAGCTCGATGTCGGTTCTTTTATTGCCTGCTCGGCTCTCAAAAGCGTAACTCTGTCAAACAGTATAACAGAAATACCTCAGCAGTGCTTTGCAAGCTGTACATCGCTTACGACCGTAAATTTTCCCTCTTCTCTTAAAACCATAGGTGCAAAAGCATTTTCGGGAGATAGCAAATTAACTTCAATATCGATACCCTCAACGGTGATTTCCCTCGGAGAAGGTGTGTTCTATCAGTGCGGAGGGCTCACTTCCGTGACCATTCCGAACACGATCTCCTCAATTCCCGCCTCCTGTTTCTATTTTTGTTATTCGCTTAAGGAGATCACTCTTCCTTCAAGTGTAAAGAGCATAGGTGCGGGGGCATTTACAAGCTGTACATCGCTTCAAAACATAAACATACAGGGAAATATCTCATCAATTCCCGACAATTGCTTTAAAGGCTGCACATTCTCATCCTTTACCATTCCTTCAACGGTAACATCCATAGGTAAGAATGCATTTGACGGCTGCTATAATCTTACTTCCCTTGCAATTCCTTCGGGAGTAAAAACAATAGGTGATATGGCATTTAACGGTTGTCAAAACATTGATAATTTCACCATTCCTTCATCTGTAACGACCATAGGAACAAGAGCATTTGCAACCTGTTTCAAACTTCAATCAATAAATGTTGACGCAGCAAACACAGCATTTTCCTCTTATGACGGTGTGTTGTATAACAAGGCTCAAACAAGCCTTCTTGCTTTTCCCGGAGGAAGATCCTCTGTGAATATCTCTTCAAAAACAACGGAAATAACCGATTACGCCTTTGCAAGCAGCTATAATTTGACAAGCGTGCGCATTCCTTCAAATGTCAAGACCATCGGAGTAAGAGCTTTTTATGATTGTTCGGCAATGACAAGTGCCATACTTGCAGATGGAGTAACAACAATAGGTGATTTTGCATTCTATACCTGCAAAAATCTTAAGGATGTAACGATTCCCGCCTCCGTAAAGACCATAGGAAATCTTCCTTTTGGCAGTATATCGGGTCTGACGGTTCACACATCAAAAGGAGCAACGGCCGATAATGCTGCTTTATACCCTTCGGGCACAATAATAAGCTATGACATGCCTGCCGTGCTTTTGGGTGATGTTAATTACGACGGAAAAATAGACGCTAACGACGTAAACGAGGCGCTTAAAATGTCGGCCGGTATTTCTGCCGCCGATACCGCAAGTGCGGACGTAAACAAAGACGGAAAGGTCAATGCAAAGGACGGAGCACTTATAGCTCAGTTTGTTGCAGGCAAAATAAAATCTTTCTAGGGGACCACTGATTAATTAATCATTCGCATATTTGGCTAATGTTCCCGCATACTGTGTCAAAGCTCATGTTTGTAACTTTGCACGCAAAGTTACAAATCCCGTAGGGACGGACTATTTTGCATAGCAAAATAGCCGCTACGTAGCTTCTGGCTATGCCATCGGGTCTTTTCCTTGTCTGCGAAAACATTATCTCAAATCTGCTTCAAGTGAATTAATCAGCGCTTCCTTAATATTTTATCAAGTATTACAGAAGAAATAGCACCAAT
>DFJD01000035.1 GCA_002372875.1 Clostridiales bacterium UBA3680 | reverse complement strand
CCACATCTATCTTTGTGGTGCAATGACCAAGCTCCCACTGAATTTGGAATTGCTTGCAATTCCGTTGGTTATGAGTATGTAGCAGAAATTTATTTCTGCGGAATACGAATATCATTGACTATTTATACGGAGTCGGAGAATATTGGCAATGGATGAAACAAGAAAACATCACATACGCCTTGCTTTGATGTTTGGGGCGTATATATTTTTGCATACAACGATACTTCTTTTGGCAAACCGCGAAAGCAACGGTCATATAAGCGCGGTGCTGGAGGAGAATTTATATTATATACACATGACATTTATGATATTGGGGCTTTTATCGTTTACACCGATAAACAGGCTCACAAAAGGTAAAACAAAGCCGTTTGACGTGTTTTCGCTTGTTTTGCTTGCTGTTGGTGTGGCTTTTTTGTATACCGTAAAGCAGGCATGGGTGTTTGTCGGCATAGGTTCGGCGGCGGTTTTTTGTCTGGGGTATCTCGGTGCGGCCGTATACTGGCATATGTCCATGGAAACGGTGACAGGCAGCCGCACGGGGCTTGTTATGGGTATCGGCTGCGGTGCGGCGTATACCTTACAGTATTTTTTTGAAGGACACGGACTTTCGCCCGTATTGCCCATTATCATAGCTTTTGCTTTTGCCGCATTGGGCTTTGCACTGCCGAAATGTGACGAAGTGCCTCGTGTTACCGAAAATAACACGGATAACGGGAATATAAATAAAAAACTGATATGTGCCGTGACGATCGCATCGGGGCTTATATTTTTCAACAGTTTTTTTAACGGGTATATCCATCATTTGCAAATACAGTCAAATTTTGAGCAGATAGATGCTTATGCGTGGCCGCGTCTTATGCTTGTGCCTGTATACATTGTTTTCGGTTTGTTGGGTGATGTGAAACACGGGAAATATATCCCGATAGCTTCGCTTTGCATGGGGCTTGTGACACTTTTGCATTCGGTGCTTACCGAAAGCGAAACGGCATATTGGATAAATATGTGCCTGTTTTATTTCGGTATAGCTTCGGCGGCATCGTATTTCAGCATAGTATTCTGGAATATCGCACCGAAGACCCGTTTTCCCGAACTGTGGGCAAGTGTGGGGCGAACTATTGATGCACTTTCGGTCATCATACTGGGTTTATTAAAATTTTCATCTTTGCCGACGGCTGCTGTTCTGGCACTTAACATTGCTGTGATTGCGGTGCTGATAATAACAATGGCAATAAATAATGATTTTAATTTCTATATGCGGGAGATCACGCCTTCCGAAACGAAAATGACAAGTGAAGAAGCAATGAAGATCCTTCAGCGGCGGTATTCGCTCACACCGTCCGAAATGAAAGTGACAAGGGAACTTTTGCTGACTGACGACAAACAGTCCGAGATCGCCGAAAGACTTTCCATAAAAGTCGGAACTGTCCAGTTCCATGCGAGCAACATTTATCGAAAGTCTGGGGCGGAAAACAGGGCAGCTCTTGCACGCATCTTTAACAGCATTATTGAGAAAACCGATATTCAGACATGATTTTTACCCCACACCTGAAAATGTGGGGTTTTTCCTTGCCTCGGGACGATACTGGGGTAAAACTTGGGTCGCTGTTTAAGCTGATTTCCAAAAAAATTGGTCAAACTCCAGTATGCATTAAAAAATGATTTTGTTATAATATTTATAAATGATCGGGTGTGAAAAATGCCGAAATTGCATTTTTGATACCGTAAAAAGCATTGATCGGCACATTTAAACTTCCGGTCGAAAATATAAATGATACAAACGAGGAGGCGTGAATATGAAAAAAACCAAAAGAATACTTGCCGGAATACTGTCGGCTGTCATGACATTGAGCAGCATGACCTTTGGTGTAAGCGTTTTGGCGGAAGAAACTGAGTTAGGTTTTGATGTGGGCGAAAAGACTGTCAATGTCGGGGATTATTTCCAAATGGGTACATATTACGGCAAGCCGATACTCTGGCGGTGTGTGAATGTGGACGAAAACGGGCCGCTGATGTTGAGTGACAAAATACTTTGTCTTAAAGCCTTTGATTTTGCCGGCGAAGACACAAGCGGCAGCCACGGCAGGGGCAACAACAACGGTGAGATATGGAGCATGAACGGTGTTGTCCCCACAAGACCGCAAGCTGTTAAAGATTCAAGAACAACGTACGGCAGCAATTATTGGGGTGACAGCAATATCAGGGATTGGCTGAACAGCGATGCCGATGCAGGCAATGTTGAATGGAGCTGCGGCAATCAGCCCACGGCAGTATATCTTGACGGTCCATCATCCGATCCCGTGGAGAAAAGCTACGGTTATGCAGATGAAGCGGGCTTTTTAAACGGTTTTACCGAGAACGAAAAACTTGCCGTAAAGACGGTGAAGCAAAAGCAGCTTTTAGACCACTCCGAATATGGATTTGACGAAAACTACCACAGAGCGGAATACCCTGTTGCAGATGTTCTGCAAAACTATGAAACGGCGGCAGGCGAAACAACAACGGACAAAATGTTTTTGCTTGATGTTAAGCAGTTTTATGATGTATATACCAATTTCGGCGATTACTGTTATGCATACCCCACGACACTTGCCGTTGCAAAGGATACCAACGTTAACCGTACAAGAGGTTCGTACAGACAGACCGCAAGCAATAACGATTATCCGCAAAAGGACAAAACATATTATTACTGGCTGAGAACGCCTTTTAACAATTCCCATAAATATACCTACATAAAGGACGATGATCCTGTAACGGAAGTTTATTACAGTTCGGGCTGTTCAAGCCGTGTGGCAGGTCTGAAAGACGGTTATCGCAATAACGGATCGGTCACGTTTGAGTTGGACTGCATGAATGATATAGGTGTTCGCCCCGCGTTCTACCTTGACACAACAAATTCGGAGATCACCGAGGGTGACGGCAGTGCAAACGACCCTTATATCATAAACGGTCCAAAGCATGCAAACGGTTTTACAATAAACGGCAGGACCTATAATGTCGGCGATTATTTCCAAATGGGTACCTACAATAATGAAGCTATCCTTTGGAGATGTATCGATGCAGATGAAAACGGTCCTTTAATGATAAGTGATAAGGTGCTTTGCAATAAGGTTTTTGATTCATCGGTAAGCGACAGCACAAAAGTAAGCGGAAGCAATATGAGAAACCCGTCTTATCTGCGAAAGCGTTACGGCAGCACATACTGGGGTGACAGCAATATAAAGGAATGGCTCAATTCCGATGCCGAGTCGGGTGCGGTAACTTACAGCTGCGGAAATATGCCCGATTACAAAGATGAAGCAGGCTTTTTGAACGGCTTTACCGACAGCGAAAGATCGGCGGTAAAAGAAGTTGAACAAAAGCAGCTTTTATATAACGGCGAGCATACCAATGTGATATACGGTGATAACGAAAATAAGCATATTTACTCACCCGATATAGCGGATGTGATGCAAAATTACAACTATGCATACAGCGAAGTATCGGCCGATAAGATATTCCTGCCCGATATAAAGCAAGTTTACCGCTTATACCGGGGTTTCGGCGATTATTATATAACGGGAGCATATTGGCTGCGTTCACCGTCTGAAAAAGCCGATGACGGTTATTCGGCTCTTCGCTATGTCAATAACGAAGGGGAAGTGTTATATGCCTATGCCAATACTGCGGATATAGGAATTCGTCCTGCATTCTATCTTGATACAACGGCTGCAAATATCACAGGCGGCACAGGTACGGAAGCGGACGCTTATGTTATAAACGGCGAAGAAGAAAAACCTGTACAGACCATAAGTGCGGCGGATATAAAAATAGGCGACTATGTTTATGTCGGCTCATATTACGGTGAACCTTTAATGTGGCGCTGCGTGGCATTTGAGAAAGTAACGGGCTTTGACGAAAAGGGAGATCCCATAACCGATGCGACAGATACTGTAAAAACCGCACAAGACGGTTATCTTCCGCTTATGATGAGCGATAAGATACTTTCCATTAAAGCCTTTGATGCTGTTCCGACCCAAGAAACGGGTTCGCATGCAAGGCGAAATACAAATACGCCGTCAAATTATTGGGGCGACTCAAATATACGCTCATGGCTCAATTCCGAATCGGGAGCAAACAGCGTTCAGTGGCTTTGCGGAAATGCACCTGCCAAAGATAAGGTCTCTATAACTTACTATGATAAGGAAGCGGGCTTCTTGTCGAACTTCTCTTCAAGCGACCTCAAAGCCGTTAAGCCCGTAACACAAAAGACCATCCTCGGCGGACCCGAAATAAATGCCGGGATGAGTACATCGGGCTCCAAAACATATATACAGACTATGAATGGTGCAGTCAACAAAGACGATTATAATAATGCCTGCTCTTTGCAGCTGACAGACAGAATATTCCTGCCCGATGTTATGCAGATAGATAATATCCATGCCAATATGGATATATTCGGTACGGAATATCTTTACGGAATACTGTCCGAAAAGGCAGCTGAAGATATAGGACCCGAGGCGAGAAGTCTCAATTATCTCAAAGATGTAAAAGCAGGCGACGAATGGAACTACTGGACACGTACTCCGGCGGTGTTGGAAAATTATACATATATAGAATCCATATCTTATTATGACGGCGAATTCCACTATGGTACTTTCGGAGATCTATGCAGTGCGGGTGACAGCGGTGTACGCCCCACATTCTTCCTTGACCCCAAGGTCACATTGACAGGCGGCAACGGTACGGCAGGCAACGCTTATGTTATAGGTGAGGTTCCCGACACCGTTGTTGAATATGACGCAGTCGGCGGCAAAATATATTTTGATACCGCAACCGGTACTATAACAGGTGCAGACAGTGCAATAACGGAAGTGACTGTTCCCAAAACAATAGAGGGGATTGAGGTCAAAGCAGTTGCGGCTGATGCTTTTGCAAACTGTGCGGCACTTGAAAAGGTTTATTGTGCTAAAGAAAGCCCTGCAAACAATGCGGACTTATATTCTGCCAAAACAGAAATAATCTATGATAGTTCTTCTTCGGGATTTTTATTCGGCGATGCCGATGCGAATAATGTTATCACCGCAAGTGATTCGGCATTCGTTCTTCAAAAAGCACTGCTCAGCACATTTGAACTGCCGATACAAAATGAAACAGACGCATGGATGAAATATGTTGATGTGGACGGCAACAATAGTATCACCGCAAACGATGCCGCGTTCATTTTTCAAAAAACGCTGGTAAGCACATTTGAGTTCCCCACAGAAAAATAAATATAATGGTACCCATAAAAAAAGCACATCAGCGATGATGTCCGTGACCGTTGATGTACTGTACTGCTTCGGTTTTATTTTCGACCGGAGCAGTTTTTTGTATTCCTTATATTTTTTGCTGCTTTTACCATGTTTTCAAGGCTTTTTTCGGTCTCCTCCGTTCCCCTTGTTTTAAGACCGCAGTCGAGATTTACCCACAGTTTTTCTTTGTTTCGTTTTTGAGCGTGTACGGAACATGAAGAAGAGAGCAGGAAGTGGATAAAACAATATTTTTTCGCACTGTCTTTTCAATAATGGCAAGTGTGTTTTTATAATTGTTTTTCCATATGTTTTTGCCGTTTACAATACCTGCGAATATCAGCTTGTCTTCGCTTATCCCGTCAATTATCTCAAACGATTTTTTTCCTTCGCTAAGATCAAGACCTACACCGTCAAGATCCAAAGTGTTCACTTCGTTTACACAATCTCTTATATCGCCGAAATAGGTCTGAAGCAGTACCTTTGTTTTTTTGTCGGCAAGCAGGTTTTTGTATATATCGGCAAATTAATCTTTATGTGATTATTACAGTGAATACCGCTTAAATCAGGTGTTACAAGCCAACAAAAACTGATAATACACCAATTTTACACCATTTTGCCGATATTGGCATAAGAACTTATAACAAGAATTGAGCGGCAACTGTATGTAGATGGTTTATCCCGAAAACTATATTGATGTTTTTATGAGATACCAACACAAAGAATTGACTAAAAATCAGGCTATTCAGCTTATTGGCTGCAAGGAACATACTTTTTATAGAATGTTGAGCGAATTGAGAAAAAATGGAAATTCGATTTGATATTGGAAGAAATGTACATAAACTGCTGTAATATATACATTTTCGTAGTGGATTATTTTTAAAATATATGGCAATTATATTGACATTTCGTTCAAAATTTCTTATGATATGTATATATTAGTTGTTCGGATTAAACAAAAAATATTTCTGTCAAATGGTATGCAAAATAAAAAAGTCCACCCAAATAAGACTGATATAAAATCAGTCAAAAAAAGGCTATTTAACAAACTAAGGAAGTCCCCCGCTTCAAAAGCGGGGGTGCTTACTTAAAATTCAGTGGGTCAGCACTTTTGCTGCGCAAAAGCCCGTCAAAGCCGGTCCACATCTATCTTTGTGGTGCAATGACCAAGCTCCCACTGAATTTGGAATTGCTTGCAATTCCGTTGGTTATGAGTATGTAGCAGAAATTTATTTCTGCGGAATACGAATATCATTGACTGGCATAGAGCGTTCTTACTTTACAAAAATTAAGAGAACAAAAGTATACTATGCCCATCCATACAGTTCATAGGAGAGAGGATCAAA
>DFJD01000109.1 GCA_002372875.1 Clostridiales bacterium UBA3680 | reverse complement strand
GTGATTCTGCTTTGCCGAGAATCGGAATTTTAACAAGTTCAGCTGTTTTTTCAACGGTTTCCTGTGTTATTCCGTTAGCTTCATTTCCGATTATAATGGCACAGCCTTTTTTTAAGTTTTGTTCATATGGTGTTTTTATGCCTTTTAGATGGGCACTGTAGGTGGTTATATTGTTGCTTTTTAGTTCTTCAAGCAAATTTGTAATATCGACCCCGGGGTATATCGGAAGATGAAAAAGAGAGCCCATGGTCGCTCTTATTGTTTTTGGATTGTATATATCAACACAGCCCTTTGAAAGAAAAATACCGTCAACTCCGGCGGCATCACAAGTCCTTATCACGGTACCGAGGTTGCCGGGGTCTGTTACATTTTCAAGTATTACAAAGAAAGGATTTTCCTTAAAGCTTGGCTCGGAGCATGGTTTTATTTTACATACACCGATAATTCCCTGAGAGGTGACAGTATCGGATATTTCGGAAAACAAAGAATGGCTTACGCAATAATCGCATTCATAAACTCCCGTATATTCTTCATCGCATATCGTATATTCTATTATCTCTTTCGGTATTTCCTTAAAAAGTCTTAAACCCTCTGCTATAAACAGTTTGTTCTTTTCTCTGTATTTTTTTTCTTTCAAAGAAATGGTTTTTTTTATAATTTTGTTTTGTCTGCTTTCTATATATTTCATTTTACTTGTATTTTTATTGAAAAAATGGTATCATATAGATTGTATAATAAATTCAGACTTTTGTAAAGAGGTGATTTGTATGTCCGGTTCTACATTCGGTAGTTTATTCAGGGTCACAACCTGGGGAGAATCTCACGGTATTTCATTGGGTGCTGTTGTAGATGGCTGTCCTGCAGGTCTTGAAATTAATGAGGAATATATACAAAGGGATATGGACAGAAGACGTCCCGGTGGAAATAAATTCGGTACAGCCAGAAACGAAGGAGATAAAATTAAAATACTTTCGGGAGTATTTGAAGGAAAAACTACGGGTACACCCATTGCTTTGGCAGTATTTAATGAAAACCAAAAATCAAAGGATTACTCTTCCATAATGAATGTATACAGGCCCGGGCATGCGGATATGGGCTTTACGGAAAAATACGGCATCAGAGATTACAGAGGGGGAGGGCGTTCCTCGGGAAGGGAAACCCTTGCAAGGGTCGCGGCGGGAGCCGTAGCAAGAAAGTTTCTTGAAGAAATAGGTATAAAAATATATGCATATACTCTCTCCGTAGGTAACGTTGAAATATCCGAAAAGAACATTTCAACACGCTTTGATAATCAGTTTTTTATGCCTGATAATGAGGCGGCAAAAAAGGCAGAGGAATTGCTCGGTAAAATAAGAAAAGAGGGCAACTCTGTCGGCGGTGTGGTAGAATGTGTCATTGAGGGAATGCCTTCGGGGATCGGAAGCCCCGTATTTGACAAACTTGATGCCAACATTGCGAAGGCTGTTTTGTCTATTGGGGCAACAAAGGCGATCGAATTCGGAGCAGGGTTTCAGGCTGCATATCTTACAGGCAAAGAAAACAATGACGAATTTTATATGAGCGATGGCAGAGTGCATAAATATACAAATAATTCCGGTGGTGTTTTGGGTGGTTTCTCCGATGGAGATAATATTATATTCCGCACCGCATTTAAGCCTACTCCGTCAATATCTTTAAAACAAAAAACCGTCGACAAATTTGGAAATGATACCGAAATTGAAATTACGGGCAGACATGATCCCGTCATTGTACCTCGTGCCGTGGTGGTTGTTGAAGCTATGGCGGCGATAACCGTAGCCGATTTATTGCTTGAAAGAATGACAAGTACTTTAGACGGTGTTCTAAGGTACTACAAAGGAGAGTGATATTATGAAAAAATATAATGTACACATAACAAACTTCGATATAAATACCGAAGTGCTCGATCACATTAAACTTCTTGCTTTAAGCAAAAATTACAATGATAAACTTAAAGGAAGGGCACTTGTTGCAAAGCTTAACAATGAAGTTACGGTATTGGATAAAGAGATTACTTCCGACTGCGATGTGACTTTTTACGATATAGCATCCATTAACGGCTTCAGGGCGTTTCAAAGAACGGCAACATTCATTCTTTTTGCTGCTGTACATGAGCTTTATGACAATAAGTATAATGTTTGGGTTCAACATACCGTGGGAACTAATTTCTATTGTTCAATTCCGGGTTTGGAGCTTACAGACGAAGTTATTGACAACATAAGAAAAACTATGAGAAGAATAGTTGACAATAACTTTAATATCAACAAAAGAGTTCTGACAATAGAAGAAGCCATGGATATATATAGGGAATATCGTCTCGAACATGTGATGAAAGTTCTTAAATACAAAAAGCAAAAACATATTGTCTTTTACGAAATGAATGGGTATTTCGATTACGTAAACGGACCTATGGCACCTTCATCGGGCTATATTGAATACTTCGATTTAACAAAAGTTGGAGACGGCTTTATTTTTCAGCTGGAAAATCCCAGGGAACCGGGAACTGTAAGTCCCCCTAAAATGTATCCCAAGGTTGAACAGATTTTTCAAGAATATGAAAAATGGGGTGAGATCCTCGGCATTCATACTGTCGGCACACTCAACGATATAGTTTGTAATGGGGATATAGGGCAAATAATACTCATCTCCGAAGCCCTTCAAGAGAAAAAACTTGCGGAAATAGCCGACAATATCATTTCAAGCAAGAAAAGACTTGTTTTCGTGGCAGGTCCTTCATCATCGGGAAAAACAACCTTTGCAAAACGACTTGGTATTCAGCTAAGAGTCGCAAATCACATACCTAAGATCATTTCTCTTGATGATTACTATAAAAACAGAAACGATATTCCCTTGGAAGAAGACGGCTCAAGAAATTTTGAAAATCTCGATTCACTTGATGTGGAGCTTTTCAACAACAATATGGTCGATATATTAAAAGGCAAGAAAGTCAAAACACCCCTTTATAATTTTATGACCGGTAACAGAATGAAAAACGGAAAGACCATTGAGCTTAAAGATAATGAGGTGCTCATTATTGAAGGAATTCATGCCATAAATGAAGCGCTTACATACAAGATACCCCGTGAGCAAAAATATAAAGTATACATAAGTGCTCTCACTCAGCTCAGCATTGATGAACATAATCGAATTTCCACATCGGATACAAGACTTATAAGAAGAATGGTAAGGGATAAGCTTTTCAGGGGCTTTGATGCCGAAGAGACCCTTAAGATGTGGAGCAAGGTTTTGACGGGCGAAGAGAAAAACATATTCCCTTATCAGGATGATGCGGATATCATTTTCAACTCATCACTTGCCTACGAAATAAATGTACTTAAGCCGTTTGCGGAACCTTTGCTTTTTGATATTGACAGAAGTTCCTCGGCATATCCCCAAGCCAAGAGATTGCTTGACTTTTTAAGTGATTTTCTTACGATAGGGCATGATGATGTTCCGAAAAACTCACTTTTAAGAGAATTTCTCGGAAACAGTATTTTTAAATAGGAGTGATTATATGAAACATAAAAAATATTTAGCTTTATGTATGATAGCTGTTGCATTGATGTCGACAGCCTGCAACAAAGCAAATGAAAATGTTCTCACAGCCGAGAAAACCGAGTCTTCCGATTTACCTTCGGGAGTGCTTTTTGAAAATTCCGAAATGAAGTTTACGGTTCCCGATGAATACAAAGATTTGGTAACTGTGGATACCTCCAAGGAAAATGTTTTGTTTTCCGTAACCGAAAACGAATCTGTGGAAGCTGCTAAAAAGCAGGGTAGTTTTGCTCCCGGTGTAGGATGGCTTTTTGACTTTGCAAAGATAAGTGCGGAAGAGGCTCATCAAAAAATGACCGCCGATATGTCGGGCTGTGATATTATAGCAGTTGACAACGATGGCAATTATTACGTTTCTTACCATCCCACAGATGTTAGAATGGTAAGAGATGATTATAACGACAAGGAATCGACCGAACGTTGGTCAAAGCTTTGCCAATGGGCATCAACAGATGCTATAAAGAGTTTTATCGATGAAAACGGATTGACGGAAAAAACAGTTGGAAACAGCGATGTGGAAATAAGTCTGTATTCCATACTGTACGGTGCGGAAAAGAATTATACTTTAAGCACACTGCAATACGGACCTCTTGAGCCTAAAGATGTTAACGGAGAGCAGTACATAGAAAAGCTTACAACATCTGTTAAATATGAATATGCCGACAGTAGTGAAACTCCCGACGGTGAATATGTTGTTTTAAATTTCCCCGACAAAAAAGAAAGATATGATTTCTTCTTTGCACAGGGAAAGGAAAACTACATAAGAAAAGTGTACGGAGACGATGAAAGTGAAGTGCTTTTCAAAGCTACCTTTGAAGATGAAACTGTTAAAGCAAGTGAAATAATGCAACAATGGTATGATATGATAGCGAAGGCAAACGGAAAATAAGGAAGGATAAACAATGAAATACAAAAAAATACTGTTGAGCGCGACTGCAATATTGTTATTATCTGCCTGTAACGGAGGGGGACAGCCTCTTACCGCTATGAAGGACACCACAGAGATAGTAAACAATGCAGAGCAAGACCGGGAAAAGACTACGCAAACAGCAGAAGAAGAAACCGTAAACGATGAGGATAGGATAATTAAAAGCACTGTCTTTGAGAGTAATGACGGTTGGCAGATGACATATAATCCCACTAATGTTGAAGCTACACAGGTTGACGATCACAGTGCAAAATTTGTGTATACGGGCGAAGGTGAGGGCGAAAGCCTGATCAACGTTAAATACATACAGGGAAAACAACCCGAAGCCGTTTTAGACGATTTAACAAGTGAATGGGGAAAAGAAGAACTTGTAAGAGAAAATGAAAGCTTCTTCCCCGGTACTTATGATAAGTGGGCATATTGGAGAGTACTTCCTGCTATGGGAGATTTAAAAGAATCTCACAGTGCCATAGCGGGAGAATATAACGGCGGAGTTCTTTTGTTTGAATGTGTAAATCATAAAACGGGAAAAGATGAAATTGATATGGCAGTAAGTGATATCCTTTCGAATATCTTAAATTCCGTGTCATATCAAAACTTTGAGCCGCAAACTATGTACAGCAATATACCCGGAACCTATAATGCCACCGATGGATCCGAAATCAAAACGATAACGCTTAACGAGGATCATACAGGCACATTGACAGCCGATAATGATATCCAAGTACGTTGGGGATCAAAGGAGATCATGTCAAATGACGGTTCTGTAAGATACGGCTACACCATTGAGGGGGATTCTCTCATAGTGGATTACGAAGGGGCTACGGTGACGTTAAACAGAGAATAAGGAGGTACATTATGGAATATGTAACACTCTATAACGGCATTCAAATGCCTATGCTCGGTCTCGGTGTATTTAAAATGCAAGATAAACAGCAGTGTGAAGATGTTGTTTATGAAGCAATTAAACACGGCTACCGCCTTATAGATACAGCCATGTACTACACCAATGAAGATGCGGTGGGAAGAGCCGTAAAAAAAGCAACGGATGAGGGAATATGTAAAAGAGAAGAACTCTTTATAACAACAAAGCTTTGGCCAACCGATATGAAAAATGAGGATACGGCAAAAAGAGCGATAGATACCTCGCTAAAAAAACTTAACATGGATTATATCGACCTCTATCTTGTTCATCAGGCACTTGGCGATTATTTTTCGGGCTGGAGAGCAATGGAAGATGCACACAAACAAGGTTTATTAAAATCAATAGGGGTATCGAATTTTTATCCCAACATCCTTGCCAATTTTTGCGAAACCGTTGAAATACAGCCTTCAGTAAATCAAATTGAGCTGCATCCCTATTTTGTTCAGGAAGATGCGCTTGAAAATATGAAATACTACAATGTTATACCCGAGGCATGGGCGCCCCTCGGAGGAGGTCGCTACGATCCGTTCAATAATGAAATGCTCAAGAATATAGCAAAAAAACATAACAAAACAGTATCTCAGGTCATATTAAAATGGAATGTTCAAAGAGGTGTTGTTGTTCTTCCCAAATCGGTACACCTTGACAGAATTAAAGAAAACTTTGATATTTTTGATTTTACATTGACTGCGGAGGAAATGAAAAATATATCCACTCTTGATATGGGTTACGGAGATACAAGAACAAAGCATTTTGATCCCAATTTTGTCAGAATGTGTATGGGCAAGAAATGATCAAACCGGATTATAAAGAAATACATAGGCTGTTAGGATATAAAAAAATACTTGTCGATGGATCCATAGCTTCAATTATTGATGAATGTGTTAAGGAAATTAACGGTATCGTTACACCGAGATATACCTATTCATATTTTACCTTGAAACATATTCCACCCGATACGTGCATTGTGGGAGATTTATGCATAAAATCAAAAAGTCTGTATGCCAACAGTAACGGATGTGAAAAAATGTGCATGCTTGCCGCAACAATAGGTATTGAATTTGACCGTCTCATACGCAGAACGGAATTGAACAATATTTTAAAAGCGGCTGTTTTGCAAGCATGCGGCGCGGCGATTATTGAAGCCTATGTCAATGAGATCAACAAAAAAATAGTTGAAGAAGCAAAAGAAAAAGGCTTTTTGTGTCGTGTGAGATTTTCTCCGGGATACGGAGATTTACCGCTTTCTTTACAAAGCAATTTTGAAGATATACTTAAAATGCAAAGAAAATGCGGCATTTCACTTACCGATACTCTGCTGATGATTCCCACAAAATCCGTAACGGCATTTATAGCAATGTATAAAAAAGAGGATAATAAATGAAAACACTTAAAGATAAATTAGGAAAGCAATGGCTGTTTTGTGATGGGGGTTCGGGTACGATCCTCCAGCAAATGGGTCTTAAGGGAGGAGAACTTCCGGAAACGTGGAATTTGATCAATCCCGATGCTGTTTTTGAATTATATAAGGGATA
>DFJD01000068.1:11393-11539 GCA_002372875.1 Clostridiales bacterium UBA3680 | reverse complement strand
TACCACCCTCACGGATAGCGAATCTAAGACCCTGCTCCATAGCGATGGGCTTAATGAGCTCGATCGTCATCTCAACGTTATCGCCGGGCATACACATCTCTACACCATCGGGAAGAGTGATAACACCTGTAACGTCAGTTGTTCTG
>DFJD01000068.1:10587-11319 GCA_002372875.1 Clostridiales bacterium UBA3680 | reverse complement strand
AGGTCTGTAGTTGTTGAAGAAAGGCTTATGACGGCCACCCTCATCCTGCTTTAAAACGTAAACCTGAGCGGTAAACTTTGTATGAGGAGTAATTGTGCCGGGCTTAGCTAAAACCTGTCCTCTTTCGATTTCTGTTCTTGCAACACCTCTTAAGAGAGCACCAATGTTATCACCGGGCTGAGCGTCATCAAGAAGCTTGTGGAACATCTCGATACCGGTAACAACTACCTTACGAGCCTCATCTTCAAGACCTACGATCTCAACTTCGTCGGAAACCTTAAGGATACCTCTTTCTACTCTACCTGTAGCAACTGTACCTCTACCGGAAATAGAGAATACGTCCTCAACGGGCATAAGGAAAGGCTTATCTGTATCTCTCTGGGGGTTGGGGATATACTCATCAACAGTCTTCATAAGTTCCATGATCTTGTCGCCCCACTCACCGTCGGGATCCTGAAGTGCCTGGTATGCGGAACCTCTAACGATAGGACAACCCTCGAATCCGTACTCTTCAAGAAGCTCTGTGATCTCCATCTCTACAAGATCGAGAAGCTCCTCATCGTCTACCATATCACACTTGTTCATGAATACAACGATGTAAGGAACACCAACCTGTCTTGAAAGAAGGATATGCTCTCTTGTCTGAGCCATAGGACCGTCTGTAGCTGCAACAACAAGGATAGCACCATCCATCTGAGCAGCACCTGTAATCATGTTCTTAACGTAGTCGGC
>DFJD01000068.1:8819-10541 GCA_002372875.1 Clostridiales bacterium UBA3680 | reverse complement strand
TCTTAACGTAGTCGGCATGTCCGGGACAGTCAACGTGTGCGTAGTGACGGTTCTCTGTCTCATACTCAACGTGAGCTGTGGAGATGGTGATACCTCTCTCTCTTTCCTCGGGAGCCTTATCGATGTTAGCGAAGTCTACAGCTGCGTTACCTGATACTCTCTTGGAAAGTACAAGTGTAATAGCTGCTGTTAAAGTAGTCTTACCGTGGTCAACGTGACCGATGGTACCAATATTAGCATGGGGCTTGGTTCTCTCAAAATGCGCTTTTGCCATTTTTAAATTTCCTCCTTAAAAATATCTCGTCATATGTTTTCTTGCTTAAAGGCAACAGCCTTCCGCAAGAAAACACCGATTAGAAATATTATATACAATTATATTACATTTTGCAAGCATTTTTTTCAAAAAGATTGCAATTACTTTTCGCTTCTTCCCTCTGCAACTTTTTCCTGAATTGACTTGGGAACTGCTTCATAATGGTCGAGCTCCATGGAATAAGTTCCGCGACCCTGTGTATTTGAACGAAGGTCTGTGGAGTAACCGAACATTTCACTTAAGGGAACAAAGCCGTGAACGATAATGCCGCCTGTTATAGGCTCCTGACCTTCGATACGACCTCTTCTCTTATTGATATCGCCCATTACGTTTCCTAAGTATTCCTCGGGAATTGTTATGTCAACTTTCATAACAGGCTCAAGTAAGGCGGGATCTGACTTCTTCATAGCATCTTTAAATGCCATGGAGCCTGCGATCTTGAATGCCATTTCGGATGAGTCTACTTCGTGGTAGCTGCCGTCGTAAACAACAGCTCTGATACCAACAACGGGATAACCTGCAATTATACCGGACTGCATTGCCTCCTGTATACCTGCATCGATAGCGGGGATATATTCCTTGGGAATAGCACCGCCGACAACCTCGTTGACAAACTCGTAGTTCTTCTCTTCGTTAGCCTCGATAACCTCAAAACGAACCTTACAATGTCCGTACTGACCTTTACCACCTGACTGACGAGCATACTTGCTTTCAACATCGGCATTCTTTCTGAATGCTTCTCTGTAAGCAACCTGAGGAGCACCAACGTTAGCCTCAACTTTGAACTCTCTTAAAAGACGATCTACGATGATCTCAAGGTGAAGCTCACCCATACCTGCGATAATGGTATCGCCTGTTTCCTGATTGGTATATGTCTTGAATGTGGGATCTTCCTCTGCAAGTTTTGCAAGAGCGATACCGAGCTTATCTCTACCTGCCTTTGTCTTAGGCTCAATAGCAACAGAGATAACGGGATCGGGGAAGTTCATGGATTCAAGAATAACCTCGTTGTTTTCGTCGCAAAGTGTATCACCTGTTGTTGTAAGCTTAAGACCTACGGCAGCGGCAATATCACCTGCATAAACCTTATCTATTTCCTTACGATCGTTTGCGTGCATCTGAAGGATACGACCGATTCTCTCTCTTTTGCCCTTTGTTGAATTGTAAACATAGGAACCAGATTCGAGAACACCGGAGTAAACTCTGAAGAATGCAAGCTTACCTACGAAAGGATCGTTCATGATCTTGAATGCAAGAGCTGCAAAAGGCTCATCATCGGAAGAATGCTTTTGAATCTCATGTTCCTCGTCACCGGGAAGATGTCCCTTTATAGCGGGAATATCCGTAGGTGCGGGCATGTACTCAAGAACTCCGTCAAGAAGCTTCTGTACACCCTTGTTTCTGTAAGC
>DFJD01000068.1:0-8600 GCA_002372875.1 Clostridiales bacterium UBA3680 | reverse complement strand
TCGGCATAATCGGCAGGAATATCCTCTATGGTGATATCCTTACCCTCTTTATCGTTATAGATATATGCCTTCATTTCCATAAGGTCTACAAGGCCTGCAAAATCATCCTCTGCACCTATGGGAATTTGTACTGCAATGGGATTTGCTCCCAATCTGTTTTTAAACTGATCGAGGCAGTTGTAGAAATCAGCACCCATGATGTCCATTTTGTTTACAAAACACATTCTGGGAACATGATACTTTTCTGCCTGTCTCCAAACTGTTTCCGACTGGGGCTCAACGCCGCCCTTAGCATCGAAAACCGCAACCGAACCGTCAAGAACACGAAGAGATCTTTCAACCTCAACGGTAAAGTCAACGTGTCCGGGTGTATCGATAATGTTGATACGGTGCATGGGACCTGCATCAGGAAGTCCATGCTTAAGCTGCCACTGGGTAGTCGTAGCTGCGGAGGTAATGGTTATACCTCTTTCCTGCTCCTGCTCCATCCAGTCCATCTGTGCCGTACCTTCATGAGTATCACCGATCTTATATGTCTTACCGGTATAGTACAATATACGCTCTGTAAGAGTAGTCTTACCTGCGTCGATATGTGCCATGATACCGATATTTCTGGTTAATTCAAGCGGACAAGCTCTTTCTGACACTTTTACTCCTCCTTCGACTTACCACTTATAATGTGAGAATGCCTTGTTAGCCTCAGCCATTCTGTGTGTTTCGTCCTTTCTCTTAACTGCTCCGCCGGAGTTGTTAAGAGCATCTAAAAGTTCATTGCAAAGACGGGCATCCATTGTCTTTTCGCCACGCTTTCTGCTGAACTGAGTAAGCCATCTTAAACCAAGAGTTGTTCTTCTCTCGGGTCTGATTTCCATAGGTACCTGATATGTGGCACCACCTACTCTTCTTGCCTTTACTTCAAGCACGGGCATAATGTTGCCTAATGCTTCCTCAAAGGCTTCAAGTGCAGGCTTACCCGACTTTTCTTCAAGTTGAGCAAACGCATCATAAACTATTTTCTGGGCAATGCCCTTTTTACCGTCCAACATGATGGAATTTATAAGCTTTGTTACAAGCTTGCTGTTATATAACGGATCCGGTAAAACCTCTCTTTTAGAAACATGACCTTTTCTCGGCACGATTCTTCCCTCCTTAATCAAATAAAATTAAATCATCGGTACTGCGACATAGGTCGCTTCATGCCTCGCTACCGAATATCCGTTCACAGCGAACAGATCTAATTAACGCACGAGGCATTTTCATAAAAATATTACTTCTTGGGACGCTTAGCGCCATACTTGGAACGAGCCTGTTTTCTGTCGGCTACAGCTGCGGTATCAAGAGATCCTCTGATGATGTGATAACGAACACCGGGGATATCCTTAACTCTTCCGCCTCTTATAAGAACAACGCTGTGCTCCTGAAGATTATGTCCCTCACCGGGGATATAAGCGGTAACCTCAATGCCGTTGGAAAGACGTACTCTGGCAATCTTTCTTAAAGCAGAGTTAGGCTTCTTAGGTGTAGCTGTCTTAACGGATGTACAAACACCGCGCTTTTGAGGTGAGTTAACATCTGTCTGCTTTCTTTTAAGAGTGTTTAAGCTCTTTAACAAAGCGGGAGCTGTTGACTTTGAAACCTTAGACTGTCTACCCTTTCTTACTAACTGGTTAAATGTGGGCATTAGTGCGCACCTCCTTGTAGAATTAGATCTGTTGCCATGCAAATTCACATCGCATACTCGACAATGATACCACTATATTGGTATTGTTGTCAACAACTTTTTTTATTATTACAGATATTTTTTCATGCCTGTGTTTCCCTTGTGGGAAAAAATTCCGAACAACACAAAAAAGAAGAGCCTGCAAAGCTCTTCTTTTTGTTTGTGTGTATCAAAACTCGGTTATTATTCCGGCAAAGTATTTGGAAAGGATCATATAATCCTGTCTGTTTACCTTTGAATCGGAATTGACATCGGTATTGTCATTGTTGATCTCCACACTGTGTCCCGAAAAATATTTAGCGGCATGAGCATAGTCTGCTCTGTTTACGATATTATCGGAGTTTACATCACCCTTTAAAGCCTTGTTTTCGGGTTCGGGGTCGGTGGTTACGAAACCGTTCGTTACCGAAACGACATTTTCAATGTCGTTTGCTTTATTGTTTTCATATACAAAATGAGTTACTCCCGAAAGGGTCAACTTAATATCCGAAGTACCCTCTCCCACCACTTTAAACTTCATTCTGAACATATTTCCCGTGCCTGTGAAGCTTTGAAGAACTCCGTCCACACTTTTATTTAAAAAAGAGGCAAGAACTATACGTCCGAGTTTGCTGCAGTTTGTATTTCCGTCTGGGATACCGTCATAATCGGGATCGCCTGCTACCGGAGTAAAATTTATACGGCTGTTTATAAACGGAACGGTGAACAGCTTTGCCTGCTGTCCGGAGGGACTTGTGTATACTATTACATCTTCCGCTTCCTCAGACACTTCGGATTTAACAGCCTGAATTACCGAAGGGTCATATTCAACGAGAGCATTTACGGAATTATAACCCTCGGAATTTTGAGTAACGTCAAAGTCAACATAAAACTCATCACCTACGGAATGATAGCTTGTGTCAGGTTTCACTGTTACTTTAAGATCTGCTTCCTGTGCATACGAAACGCAAGAAAGCACAAAAGTAAGTATGGTCGTCAATAATATTTTTTTCATTTTAATGTTACTATCTTGTGCATTATTGTTGCCGCTTCTGCTCTTGTGGTATTGTCAAGAGGTGCTATAAGACTTCCTCTTCCGCTTATATATCCGTTTTCTGTCATTGCTGAAAGTGCGGATACGGCATAGGCGGAAATAGAGTCTTTATCCGTAAATGCATCAAGAACCGACTCATCGCCGGTGAGCTCCTTTCCGAATTTATACTCTATTGCATTTTTGCAAAGAATCATCATATCCTGTCTTGTAATGTTTGCGGTGGGCGAGAACGTTCCGTCTCCGTTTCCGTTGGCTATTCCCAAGGACTTAGCCTTACTTACGGCACTGAAATAATAGCTTTCTTTTTCAACATCCGTAAAGCACTCTTCCGAGAAGGACGCATCATACTCATCAACAGATTTAAGAAGCATTATTATAAAATCCGCTCTTTTTATTTTATCGTTCGGTCTGAATGTACCGTCGGAATAACCGTTTATAATTCCCGCTTTACTTAAGCTGTTTATATATTCGGCACCCCAAAAATCCGCGGGAACATCGGTAAATGTCAACTCGGGTGTGGGAATAGAGGTGTTTGTCACTTCCTGCGAAGCCTCAGTCGTAGGCTCGTTTGAGTCTTGTTCGGAAAGCACTGTGGTTTCTTCTGTAGTAGCTTCGGTCACAGTGTTTCTTGAACCCGAACCGCCCGATGATGAACTCGCAATTCTTGAAGAAGTAGTGGTTTCCGTAGAATCATTTGAATCGGTGTTTCTTTCTCCCGCCACCGTTACAGATGCGTTCTGTACACTGACACTGTTACTTAGGGGTTCTCCCTGTTCAAAATATCCTGTTTCAAGGCTTTCAAAAGTAATGTCGGTACTGCCGGGGCCTACTGCCTTAAATTTAAGTCTGCAAAGAGTTCCCGTGGTCGTGAAATTTTGAAGATATCCGTCTTTTGATGCCTGAAGAAAGCCCGCAGTTTTTATTGCACCAAGCTGTCCTGCGTTTTTAACGCCGTCTGCAAGACCGTTAAAGTCATCGTTTCCCGCTTCGGGTACAAAGCTTACTCTGCCGTTAATAAAAGAGGTTGTAAACGCCTGATATACTTTACCGGAGTCGGTTGTGTAGGATATTTCATCTGAAGGGTCTTCGTCACAGCTTATTGCTTCTATCACATCGGGGTCAAACCTGATTATTGCCGTAACGTTATTAAATCCCACTTGATTTTCCGTCACCTTAAAATCCGCATAGAATTCTTCACCTACTTGAAGTGAAGATGCACTTGTTTGGCAGGTAACGGTCACATTTGCACTTTCCGCCGCCGATACACTTACGCTTGTTGCAAGCAAAACCGCAGACAACAGTGTGCTTAATAGCTTTTTCATATTTTCCTCCTAAAATTTTTTCGAATATGACAAACTTTTCATGCTATCAATATTTTCAATGACAAATGAATTTACATCATATTCGGTATTGTTTATATCATAATTGACATACGAAAGATCGTTGTCAAATATTATATACTTTATATCGTAATCCGAAAAAACATCGTTTTTAAATTTAGAGAATATCAATGCGCCTTCACTGACAGCCGAAGAAAACAACTTTACGGAAGATGCATTATTATCTCCCACCTTAATAGGTGAAATAAAAACAGGTGCGTTTTTATAAAACGTTTCGGCTTCACAGGGCATAAAAAAGCCGTAACCTGTGTTAATGTCTTTTCCTATGGAATCGATATCCGCCGATAGCGCTTTTATGGCGGCATGACAATCTATTTTACCGTATTTTCCCATCAAAGCAGTCAGCGTTCCCGTTATGACAGGCGCAGCCTCGGAGGTTCCCTGCCATGAACGATAGTTTGAGGAATTTGTAAGAGAAAATGTCTTTCCGGTCGTTACAACATCCACCGTAGAATTGTATCTTGAATAGGATGCCTTAGTCATGTCCGTATTTACCGCTCCTACTCCTATTACCCCATCGATCCCCGCAGGATAGACAGTTTCCGTGCCTCCGCCGTTTCCGACCGCCGCAACAATCGTAACACCTTTGCTTGAGGCATGGTCAACAGCTTCGGTAATAAGCTGAATTAGGCTTTCGGATTTTGGTTCCACACCTAAACTCATATTTACTATATCACATTGATATACGTCCACCGCATCGTAAATGGCCTTGAGCATGTGAGAAGCATTGCCCTGTCCGTTGTAGTATACTACCAAAGGAAAATACGTTGCCTCCGTAGCTATACCCGAAATGCCGATACCGTTTGAAGATGCCGCGGTCAAAATTCCCATTACATTGGTCCCGTGTCCGTTTGTATCGGATGTATCCTCATTTTCGGCAACATAATTGTAGCCTTGGCGTATATCCGCTCCTTCAAGGTCGGGATGCTCCGAGTAGCAGCCCGAATCTATTACAGCTACCTTTATTCCCTTTCCTTTTGAAATATTTTCTCTCAGATAGGGAATATCCATAAGAGGCTCATATTGCTGATAGGAATAGTATGTATCATCATAGCTTTCCCCATAAAGCTCAATGGGAACATCTTCACATATAAATTCGGTACGCTCGGCTTTTTGCAACTCTTTGGCAGTCAGCTCGTCAAGAACATAAGTATCTTTTGTTATTTTTCTTGCATTATCATTCTCCGAAAACAGAGTTATTTCCGACTGCTTAAGCTTTACGATATAATCCTTGGCATAAGCAGCCTTTGAAAGCATGACAAGAAAAAAGAGGGTCAAAACAATCTTTTTCAATTTTCATCCTCCTTCCTTCTTCTGAGCATATCGAAGGGCTCAGCCTCGGAGGGGAGTTTTATAAACACTCTTTGCTGTGCATGTGGAGCACTGTCTATGGAATTGCCGTCTATATCCGTTATTTCTTCCACCTTAAAGGTAACATTCTTACCGTTATGTCTCAGCAGCTCCACCTCTTCACCGACGGAAAATTTGTTTCTTTGTTCTATTTCCGCTACTCGGCTTTGTAAATCAAAACCCTTTACCATTCCTATAAAATCATAGCTTCTTATATAGGAGCTTGTTGTATATACCTGTGCATTTTCATCGGGCTTGCCGTAATAAAAGCCTGTCGTGAAGCCTCTATAGCTCGCTTTTGATATTTCGGAAAGATAATAGTCTTTTTTGCTTTCGTAAAGGGCGGGATCGTTTAAATAATCGTTTATTGCTTCTTTGTATATTTTAACTACGGTGCCCACATAGTAGACCGTCTTCATTCTTCCCTCAAGCTTGAAAGAATAAACTCCCGCCTCTGCAAGCTCGGGTATATGGTCTATCATACACAAATCCTTGGAATTGAAAATATACGTTCCGTTTTCTTCTTCAACAACCGGCATATATTCTCCCTGTCTGTTGACTTCGGTAACATTGTATTTCCATCTGCAAGGATGAGCGCATTCTCCCTTGTTGGCATCTCTTCCCGTTAAATAATTGCTCAGAAGACATCTTCCCGAATAGCTTATGCACATCGCCCCATGAACGAAGGATTCTATTTCGGTATCTCCTATTTTTTCGGATATTTGCTTGATTTCGGTAAGAGGCAACTCTCTTGCCATTACAATTCTTGTTGCTCCGAGTTCTTTCCAAAAAAGTGCGGAGGCATAATTTGTATTGTTTGCCTGAGTGCTTATGTGGATATCCATTTCGGGAACGACCCGTCTTGCTACAGAAAACACACCCGGATCTGCCACAAGTATGGCATCCGCTCCAAGCTCCTTAATCTTAAGCAGGTATTGCGGAAGCTCGGGCAAGTCGTAATTGTGCGCATAAACATTACAGGTTACATAAACTTTGACTCCGTGAGAATGGGCAAATTCTATACCCTCCCTCATCTGTTCAAAGTCAAAATTTTTCGCCTTCGCTCTTAAACCAAAACTTGTTCCTCCCAAATAAACGGCATCGGCACCGTATAAAACGGCAATTTTAAGCTTTTCCAAATCTCCTGCGGGAGCAAGCAGTTCTATTTTTTTCATCAATCCACCACCTTTTGCATAAGCGCCACACCGTCACCTACTGTGAGTATGGTTGTAGAGAGACGATTATCATGAGTTATCGAATACAAAAACTCGTTTAATCTGTCATAAATTGTTTTTTGACGGTGAGGTATCTCTTCTCTTTTGTTTGCAACGGTCCCGTTTTGAAGAACATCATCCGCCATTATGATCCCGTTTTTTTCGGTAAGGGATAATACATAGGGCAAAAAATTTATATACTGCCCCTTTGCCGCATCCATAAAAACAAAATCATATTTTTTGTTTTCTTCAACAAGTTTTTCCAATACCTCGTTTGCCTGACCCACAATGAAATTTATTTTGTCTTCAACACCAAATTTCTTGTAGTTTTCTTTGGCATGCTCAATCATATAGGGATACCTGTCTATGGTGGTAATCTGTGTTTCCTCATTTAAGCATGACAGCATGAGCATTGAGGAAAAACCGACGGCTGTACCTATTTCAAGTATCCTTTTCGGCCTTTTTACCTTCAAGATGAATTCAAGAAGTTTAACAACGTCGTTACTTATGATAGGCAAACCCTCGGCGTATGCTTGCGATTGCAATGATCCAAGCTCACCTTGACAACGGGGCTGAAGCTCGTCTATATATTTTAAAAGCTTTTCGTTAACAAAACTCATAATTACCCTTTATAATACTCACTTTCATTTTCAAGATGTTCTTCATAGGTCTCGGAAAAACTGTGTTTTTTGGTATTTCCGGGTTCAAGAACATAATATAAGTAATTAGTGTCAGCAGGATCAACTGCTGCTTTAATACTCTCAATTCCCGGATTACCCACAGGACCTACGGGAAGTCCGTCAACGTAATAGGTGTTATGGGGAAGCGGACTGTTCAAATCGTCAAGGGTCAGCTGTTTTTTCTCTCCCAATGCATAAAGTACCGTTGTATCCATCTGAAGCTTCATATTATTTTTAAGTCTGTTATATATAACGGAGGAAACAAGCTCTCTTTCCTCGGGAGCGCTTACCTCTCCTTCTATAACAGAGGCAATGATAACGGCATCATCCAAAGTAATTCCTTTTGCTTTTGCCGCGGTTTTAATATCTTCGCCCACATTTTCATCGAAATAGGAAAGCATTGTATTTACCAATTCATGAGCGCTTGTTCCCTGTTCTACTATGTAAGTTTGGGGATAGAGATATCCTTCAAGGAGGTTTTCTCTTTCGGGTATTTCTTTTACAAAATCAAAAGGGTAGTCTCTGCTGTTGCATTCGGCTTTAAATTCATCAGCCGTGCAAATGCCCTTCTTTTCAACAAGCTGAGCAATTTCACTTAACCACATTCCCTCTGTTATTGTAAATTTTATGGAATCATTTGATACAGAGCCTTCTTCAAGCTTAGAACAAAGTTGTTCAAATGTCATTCTGTTGCTGAGTTCGTAGGAGCCGTACTTAAATTCACTTCCTCTGTTTCTTGCTGAACACAGATAGATAAAATGACGGGCTGAATCTATTATTCCCGATTTTTCAAGCTCCTGTGCAATTTCCGTGATCGTTTCACCGTCATAAACATTAAAAACAATGGTCTTTTCCTCTCCTGCGGGAGACAAATTATCATCGTTCAGTTTACTGTACACATAAAAAAGTGCACCCCCCAACAGTAATACAACGATAAGCAATACCGTCAAAACGATCGGCAGCTTACTTTTCTTATTATTAACTGCGTTTTCAGTCTTCATAGTTTACCTCCGCAAGTGTAAGACCGTTCGGTTCCATTGTTTTTCCCGCAAGGGAACGATCTTTCTTATTTATTATTTTCGGGATATCTTCGGGTAGTTTCTTTCCTAACCCCACATCAACAAGTGTTCCCGCTATTATTCTTACCATATTGTATAAAAATCCGTTTCCTTTTAAAGTTATTGTAATAATGTTCTCCTTCTT
>DFJD01000088.1 GCA_002372875.1 Clostridiales bacterium UBA3680 | reverse complement strand
GTCTGCGAAAACATTACCTCAAATCTGCTTCAAGTGAATTAATCAGTGCTTCCTTAATAGGAGTATTCTATGGATAAAGATAAAGTGAGAGTCATTAAAATAAGTAAAGAAGCGCTGTTTGAATATATTTATGAAAATTTTATTGCAAAACAAGATGAGTATTTAGATGTTGATAAGACTGAAGTATCAAATTATTTTGATATTGATTATGAGAATGGAAATTTTATTTTCTGCGCAATAAAATTTGAAGATGAGGATGGAAATTTTCTTTCTATGCCTGCTGAGATCAACTTACAAAAACTTATGAAAATTATTCCGGATACAACGGATTCAATGCTGTCTCCTACCTCAAAATATTATAAGGAATACTCTAAAGACGAATTAGCCGAATTGTCAAAATTATGATCGATCAATTAGTGATTCCCTAATCAAATTGTGTATCGGAGCATATAACGAATAGGGTAACAAAAAACGGTATTTTTTAAAAGGGAGATGTATATTATGAACAACAAAGCAAGCAAGATCATCTACGGCAATATCTATACTGTGGATAAAAAGCAGCCAAAGGCTACCGCACTGGCAATTAAAGATGGCAAATTTATGTATGTGGGAGACGAGATTGGTGTTAAAGATTATATTGACGATAATACGGAGGTAATTCGTTACGAATCCGGCATTATACTTCCGGGATTTGGAGAGGGTCACGGTCATATCGCTCCCGGAGGAACGGAAGCACTCTTTTTTGTACATTTAAGTCCTACAGGTACATTACAAGAACATCTTAATGCTGTAAAAGAGTTCGTTGAAAAACACCCTGAGCTTGACGTTATTCAAGGTTCGGGCTTTGTTCCCACACCGGATATGGGACCAAACGGACCTACTGCGGATCTTCTTAACGGTCTGACAGACAAGCCGATCGTTCTTGCGGATATCGGACACCATTCTTATTGGGTCAATCATGCTGCCATGAACCGCCTTGGAATAGATAAAAACACCCCCGATATCAGTGATGGCATAATTACAAGAGACAGCGAGGGTAATCCCACCGGTTACTTCCGCGAAGGTGCTATGGATCTTTTAAAAGAACTTACTGTATTCTCGGTTGAACAGTATAAAGAAGGATTTCTTCATTATCAGGAAGAATATCTGGCCGCAGGAGAAACGCTTATCCTCGATCCCATAATCAATTGGGATACTACCGATAATGCCGCCCTTGCCTGTCACCAACTTGATATGGAAGGAAAGCTTCATATGCATGTTTATGCCGCATATCAGGTATTTCAAGCTGAAGGACATGATCCCCTGGCTGAAATTGAGCATGCTGCAAAACTCAGAGAGCAGACCAAAGGGCGTATGTTTGAGATCACCAACATCAAGATACAGATAGATGGCACCATGCCCGGAACTCCATCAACCGCTTATCTTAAAGAGCCATATACGGATCCATGGTCTGTCGAGCATAAACACCATGGACAACTTCGTTTTGACTTGGAAACACTTATAAATATATATATAAAATCTCATGAGCTCGGATTTACCGTACATGCTCACACTATAGGAGACGGAGCTCTTTGTATGGCTCTTGATGCCATTGAAAAAGCACTCGAACAAACAGGAAAGCATGATTACAGAGATGCCGTTACTCATCTGCAAGTTGTTGACAAAGCAGATATTGTCCGTATGGCAAAGCTTAATGTTATAGCTTCTACAGACCCACATTGGTTTGATATGGAGCCCGAATATTTTGATATGATGGTTGCTGTTCTCGGAGCGGATAGAGCTGAGAACCAATTGCCGATGAAATCCTTTTTTGATGCGGGAGTAGTGGTGACATCTGCCAGCGATTACCCCGTGACCAATCCTGCTTATCCGCTGATCGGTATACAAAAGGGTGTAATACGTCAACTACCCGAACGCCCTGATACACTACATAATGTAAAAGAGAGAGTTACAATTGAACAAATGATCGAAGCGACCACCATAAATGAAGCGTATCAGCTGCTCTGTGATGACAGACTGGGAAGTATTACTGTCGGAAAAGAAGCCGATTTAGTGGTGCTTGGTGATGACATCACAAAGTGCGATCCGGAGCATATTCAAGACACACCTGTTTTGGGAACGATGGTTGGAGGAAAATGGGTATATACCGGTCATACTTCCTTTTTAAATAACAATTAAATATCAGTAAATTGTTCAGCTTAACGAAAGGAGTAGCTATGAAAGCAGATAAGATTATTAAAAACGCAAGGATTTTTACCTCAAATAAGGACTGTCTACATGCCACAGCCCTTGCCGTAAAAGATGGCAAATTCGTATATGTGGGAGATGAAGTCGGTCTTTCGGATTACGAGGGCGAAGTGACAGACCTTAGCGGGAAATTTATAATGCCCGGAATAATCGACAGCCATGTCCATGTTACCATGCCCGTCGGATTCGAATATAAGGAAATGGGTGAGTATATTATGTGTAACAGCAAAAAAGAAGCCCTTGACTTTATTGCCGATCATATTAAAAACAATCCGGGAAAGGATAGTTACAGTTTCCTTCTTGAGCGTGTCTTTCTTCATGGTGAAGAGATTACGAAGGAAAATCTTGATTCTGTCAGCAGTGAAAGTGAAATTATGATCCTTGAGGGTGAAGCACACAGCATTTGGGCAAATTCAAAGCTTCTTAAGCGTCACGGAATTACGGATGATATTATCGATCCGGTGCCCGGTCTTAGCTACTATGTGCGAAAGGACGGTCATATAACAGGAAATATATTTGAAGCGGCTGCGGAAACTCGCTTTCTGATTGATGGTGCGGAAAAGCTGACAGATGAACAAATCGATGCCGCGTTAAATCGTTGGATAGAGTTTTGTTTAAATTTTGGAGTTGTAGGTGTCTTTGATGCCGGTATTCCCGAATGTAACGATTTTCATGAGAGAGTTTACAGTCGCTTGAAAAAAATGGATGAAGAGGGTAAACTTCCTGTTTATATTGACGGTTGCTATGTTATCACACAGCCTCGCCAAGTGCCGGAAGCTCTTGAGAACCTTAAACGCTTGAACAAAGAATTTAACACGAACCACCTTAAAGTCAAAACCTTAAAGATTTTTAATGACGGTACATTAAAGATCGAAACTGCGGCATTGGTAACCCCTTATAAAGACACGGGAGATAAAGGAACAGCAGCTTTCAATAAAGACCAAATAGCTGAGCTTCTCAAACAACTTAATGAAGCAGGGCTTAATCTTCATTTGCATACTGTCGGTGAGGGTGCTTCCCGCAATGTACTCGATGGCGTGGAGCTTGCAAAAAAAGAACTTGGCGAAAAATATAATGTACAAGTAACCTGTGCACATTTGGAACTTCAGGATGATGCAGATATTGATCGCTTTGCAAAATTAGGTGTGAATGCCAATTATACCCCTTGGTGGCATGCGGGAAATATGGGTGGAAATCCCTATGATACATGGTGCAAGCTTCTGGGTGAGGACCGTGCAAAAAAAATGTATCGCTGCAAGTCGGTTTGGAATAGCGGTGCAAATGTTACCTGGTCAAGTGATGATATCCATTATAGCGATTTTAACAATTGGAGTCCGTATCTTGGTATGGAAGTTGGTATGACAAGATGGATAAATGAAAAAACGAAGGCTGCCGAAACAGATCGGACCATTAAACCGAACCCTCCCGTCGATGAGCAAATGACTATAGAAGAAATGATACTCGGCTATACAATAAACGGAGCAAAGCAGTTGGGCATAGAAGATACAAAGGGTTCTATTGATGTTGGAAAAGATGCTGATTTTCTTGTATTTGACATAGATTTGCTTACCGCAGAACATGAAGGCTTTAGCTATAATAAGCCAATCGATGTGTATTTCAACGGAAAGAAAATGAACATCTGTGAATAATGAAAACGTAAACGATAAGAAAAAGAAATTCCTTAACCAAATGGCGAAGATAACCGAAGCTATTTAGCAAAAAAAATAACGGACATTCATCTCGGCTGTAAACAGCGCGATATGAATGTCCGTTTTAGTTATGTTATGTTGGATTTTTATTTTAGGAAGCACTGATTAATTCACTTG
>DFJD01000017.1:16397-24798 GCA_002372875.1 Clostridiales bacterium UBA3680 | reverse complement strand
AGCATAGCCGAAACCATGGCAAGAACATCGGAGCTTATGCGTTCGGACGAGGATTTTCTTTCCCTTGCCGCACAACAGGCGTACAAAAATTGCGAAATATCAAAAGGTGTGCTTGATATAAACAAACTTAACCGACTTCACCCGGCTCTTAAAAAAAGAGTGATCAGGCTCGGTTTTGTGGAATACAGCGCGGATCTGCACGATATTTCCGAAAAAAACGTTTCCGCAGTGCTTTCCCTTTTAAGCGGCGGAAGCGGAAAAACGGCTCAGCTTGTTCATTCCCTGCGTGCGGTAAGAGAATACGACACCATAAGGCTTTACAAAGAAGAAAAGGCGGAATTTGTGCGCCAAAACATTTTTCCCGAAAGCAAAACATATTTGGAAAGCGAAAACACATACATTATTCTTACTTCCCAAACTATAGAGAATTATATTTTTAAAACCGCCTTTGATGCCGATAGACTTAAGTTCCCTCTTACCCTTCGCACAAAGGAACCCGGTGATAAAATATATCTTAACGGCATAAAAGGACACAAGAGCCTGAAAAAGCTTTTTGCCGATATGAAAATACCCGCAACAAAAAGAGCCTCTCTTCCCCTGCTTGCATCGGGTAATGATGTACTGTGGGTATATTCCCTAAAAACAAACGATAAATACAAGGCAAACGAAGAAACGAAAAACACTGTTTATCTTTACATTACGGAGGAATAATATGGAAAAGCTGAAAAAGCTGATAGACAGCGAACAAATACAAAACAGAGTAAAAGCCCTGGGCCTTGAAATAACAGAACACTACAAAGGGAGACCCCTTACCGTGGTATGCATATTAAACGGCGCCTTTGTTTTCTGTGCCGATCTTATAAGGCAGATAGAAAACGACGAAATAAACATCGAGTTTATGCGCCTGTCAAGCTATGGTTCTTCCTCGGTATCAAGCGGCAAAATACAAATCATAAAGGACACCGAAACCGACCTGAACGGAAAAGATGTGCTTGTGGTTGAAGACATTGTCGACACAGGAAGAACTCTTTCCTTTGTGATGGGTCACCTTAAGGCAAAAGGAGCTTCATCGGTAGCCCTTTGTGCTCTTATCGACAAGCCTTCAAGGAGGGTGGTCCCCGTTAAGACCGATTGGGTGGGGATAGAGGTCCCCGACACCTTTATCGTGGGCTACGGCTTGGATTATGACCAAAGATACAGACATTTACCATATATTGCGGAGGTTGAATTGTAATATGAAAAAGAAAAGCGCATTGTTTTTAAGCATTGTTACGGCATTATCCCTTTGTGTTCCTTCATTTTGTTCCGAAGGTATTATAAAAGACGGGCGAACTGTTGTCCCTCTTCGCGGAGTATTTGAAGATTTGGGGTTCAGCGTGGATTGGGATGCCGATACGGATACAGCTACGGTAAAAGATGAGGAGCATACCGTTACGGTAGCAAAGGGAAAGACATTTTTTGTTTCCGACGGAAAAGAAATAACTCCCGATGTGCCGCAGCAGATAATAGACGACCGATTTTATCTTCCCCTCAGGGCGGTTTCCGAATCGGTCGGGGCAACGGTTAACTGGGATAACGAAAGCAAGAGTGCAAAAATAGAGTATAAAGGCAAAACAGCCTTGGTCAACTGCGCAGATAAAGTCGACAGTCCCGAAATAAGCAACGACAAAGTCTACGATGACATTCTTCGCAGGTGCAAAAATGTAATACTAAACCCCGAAAGCGATGCGGATGAGAGCTTTGTCGGCGTTCGTGAACTTTCGGTATACGACTCGGCTCAAGCCCTCCAAACCATAGGCTACGCTTTTAAGGACATAAATAACGACGGAAAGAATGAGTTGTTGATCGTGTCTGTAAACGAGCAGAAAAAAGGATGCGGCATACTTGCCCTTTACACTATAAAAGACGGCAGCCCCGTATGCTGTTTTGAAAGTACCGTAAGAAGCCGTTTTGAATACGCAGGCGGCAACAAATTCTTATACAGCGGCTCGGGCGGAGCCATATATGCCGTTTTGGGCGGATACACTCTCGAAGCTCAAAAAACCGAGATTACCTGCAAGGATTTTTACTTTACAAGTGATAAAGACGGAGATTACGAGGATATAAGGGTATATCACAATACGGTTGGAGAGGCCGATCCCGCAATATCCGAAGAGGTGGGAAGAGGCTTTGAAGATTTTGGAGAAATTACGAAAAGTTTCCCCTATTACACGGAAGATATCGAAGCAACGCCCTTCTCCGAGTTCGGTGAAGAAGAAAACGGCATTACTGTAAAGGCACAGTGGCTTGACACAAAAGAGCTTCACTCCGATTACAAGGAGTATTATACTCCCGACTTTGAGCAAGGTGAACTTATTTCCTTTACTCCCAACGGGAAACTTAACTCCTTTAAAATACTTTCCTTAACTTGGGATGCAAACACCGAACGCTTTGTATCCGAACCCATTGCCGACCTTGGCGAGGTAGACCCCGAGCACCCCGTGGCAGCAGGTTTTGCCTTTATAGGAGACATTCCCAATTACGGTATTTCATTTACCGATGAGAACGGAAAAGAATACAGTTATGCCGTGGGTGTAAGCGGATACGACGGAAAAGTTGAACTATCCGAAATAAACCCATAAATATTTTAAAATAATACTACAATTTTCTTTGAAATTATGTTATAATATTGCCTGTGGCGAATTTGCCATTATAAAAATATGAAGAATAATATTTATGCTCTTATTATATTTGTCGCCTTTATCGGTTGCGGAATTTGGTACTCTCTGAATTACGTTTCGTTAAAAGAATATGAACGCACCTATGAATATTCGGAGACACCCACCTTCCCGGCACTGCCCTTAGGCGATGAAGATGCCCCCATAGATATAAACACCGCCAATGAGGAGATCCTTTCCGAAATACCGGGTGTAGGAGAGAAAACAGCAGCTCTTATTATAAAATATCGTGAGGAAAACGGCAATTTTACCGACATAAACCAGCTTGACAACATTGAGGGCATAAACAAAAAACAGTTACAAACGATAAAGCATTACATTACAATACAGGGGATGGATTAAAATGGCAAACAGGGTGCTTGTGGTTGATGATGAAAAGCTGATAGTAAAGGGGATCAAGTTTTCGCTTGAACAAGAGGAAATGGATGTTGACGTTGCCTATGACGGAGAGGAAGCCTTTGAGCTTGCCAAAAACAACGAATACTCCCTTATCCTTCTTGATGTGATGCTCCCTAAAATCGACGGACTTGAGGTCTGCAGAATGATAAGGGAGTTTTCAAACGTGCCCATAATTATGGTCACCGCAAAAGGCGAAGATATGGATAAAATTATGGGACTTGAATACGGTGCCGATGATTACATCACAAAACCTTTTAACATTCTTGAACTTAAAGCACGAATAAAAGCCATTTTACGCCGTTCCGTAAAAACCGTTGCAAGCAGCGCTCCAAAGGTCAACAGCATAAAGTCAAGAGAGCTTGAAATAGACCTTGAATCAAGAAGATGCTTTGTTGACGGAGTTGAAAAAAACCTTACGGCAAAAGAGTTCGATTTGATAGAACTTTTCATGAAAAATCCCGGAAAGGTCTACAGCAGAGAAAATCTTCTCAGAACAGTTTGGGGTGCGGACTACCCCGGAGATGCAAGAGCGGTCGATGTGCATGTAAGAAGACTCAGAGAAAAAATAGAACCTGTTCCCGGAGAACCGAAGTATATTCACACAAAGTGGGGAGTTGGTTACTATTTCCAGTAATTTAAAGTGGTTTAATACTGTCCGCTTTAAGCTTTTCATTGTACTGTTTGTTGTGGGCATCATTCCCCTGCTCCTTTTTGCCGGCTACATGAGGCATACCATACTTGAGTATTTCAAAACGACAAACGAAAAGGAAATGCTCTATGAAGCAAACAAGATCGCAGGCTCCATACAAAAGGCGGATTATTTGACCGACAGCACAAAGCAAGATCAGTTCATAAGCTCTCTTCAAGCTAAAGCCGGAGAGGAAAACTGGAGAATAATAGTTGTTGATAAATATGCCTATGTGCTGGCAGACACCAATTTATCAACAGAGGGTTCCGTACTTGTTATCCCCGAAATACTTGTTGCGCTAAACGGTACCGATGAGGCAAATCTTCACACGGAGAATGCAAACGGCGGCGCCATATATGCCTCAGCATATATAGAGGATGACAACTCCGAAAAGATCGGGGCGGTGCTTATAGTATCTCCCTACGGCGGAATTGCCACCCCTTTAAACGACATCAATTCAAGACTGCTGCTCACGACCATACTTCTTACGGCAGTGGTTTCAGCCTTGGTATTCTTCTCTTCAAAGATACTTTTTGAACCCCTAAACGGTATTCTCGACACCATGAAAAAAATTGCCTCCGGGCAATTTCATCAAAGAATAGATGTAAAGGGCAACAACGAATTTTCACAGCTTGGAGAGGCTGTCAATAATATGACCACTCGTCTTGAACAAGTGGATAATTCAAGACAGGAATTCGTTTCAAACGTGTCCCATGAGCTAAAGACCCCTTTAAGCTCAATAAAGGTCCTTACCGAATCCATTTTGCTTCAGCAGAATGTTCCCGAAGAGATGTACAGAGAATTTCTTGTGGACATCAACTCCGAAATAGACCGAATGACAGCCATCGTAAACGACCTTCTCTCTCTTGTAAGGCTTGATTACAACGGAGCAAAGCTGAACATAGACGAAATAGACATGAACAGAATGCTCAGGGACATTGTAAAAAGGCTTAATCCCCTTGCGGAAAACAAGAACATTGAGCTTTCCTACGAATCCTCAAAAGAAGTCACCGTTGAAGGCGACGAAGTAAAGCTTAGCCTTGCCATATCCAACCTGGTTGAAAACGGCATAAAATATACTCCCATGGACGGAAAGGTCAAAGTTTCCATAGATGCGGATCATCTCGATTGCTTCATAACCGTGCAAGATACAGGTATAGGCATAAGCGAAGAAGAACAAACGAAGGTATTCGATCGTTTCTACAGGGTAGATAAAACAAGAGACAGAGAAACGGGAGGCACGGGCTTAGGTCTTGCCATAACCCACTCCACAGTTCTTCTTCACAACGGTTCCGTTAAGGTAATAAGCGGTGAGGGAAAGGGTTCCACTTTCGTTGTTCGCCTTCCTCTTAAGCACGAAGAGGTGTAAGGTATGAGTATAAAAAAAATATTGCTCTATGTGGTAGGTGTGCTTGTTGCCGTTTCCGTTGTTACGGGTATATTTATATATATTAGAGATATAAAAATGGCTGAGGGTACCGTTTCCTACAATATGTACTATCTTAACGGAAATACGGGAACGCTCGGCATAGATACAAGAACGGTAAACCTCGTGGAATCGGACGATATTATGTTCAAAACCGTTGTTGACGAATTCCAGAGCGGACCGAAAAGCTCAAAGCCCAATCTTTTACTTCCTCCGGAGTTTAAGATAAAGGACAGGTCTCTTCTCGACAAAATCGCAAGAATAGATGTTGAGCCCTCCTTTGACTCCCTTAACTCGGGTTCAAAGGCGCTTTGTCTTGACTCTCTTGTATACACCATAACGGATATGTCATTTGTGGATTCGGTCAGCTTCTATGTTGACGGAAAACCCTATATGACTGATGCAGACGGCAAGGAAATTCTCTTTAACAGAAACAACGTGAGAAATAACCCCGTTATTGAGCCCGAAAAAACACAATGGAAAATGGTCACCCTTTATTTTGCCGATAAAACCGCTACCGATAAGCTGGCTGCCGAACAAAAGAGAATAGAGGTAAAACAATCTCTTACTCTTGAGTATCAAATAGTTGAACAGCTTATATTGGGCCCCGGCAAAACAATGTTAAGATCTGTTTTGCCCCACAACACCGAAATAATAGACATTAAAACAGAAAACAATATTTGCTATGTAAATCTTTCAAAAAGCTTTATGAATATAAACTCCGGAGATAAAAAAGAGGCGGAACTTTCCATTTACTCCGTGGTCAACTCTCTTACGGAGATCCCCGATGTAAAAAAAGTACAATTTCTTATCGAAGGAGAAAAGGTCGACACCTTCTCGGGTATTGATTTCAGCAAAGCATTTGAAAGAAACGACACCATAATAAGATGAAAAGACCTGTTGTTTATGCGCTTTTATTTTTCATAATCGGTATAATTTGCGGACAGCATTCCACCTATTGGTGGAGTGCCGTCCTTTTTTTGTTCTCTTGCCTGCTTTCTTTTGCGGTGTATAAAAAGACGAAATATACGGGAGCGCTTACCCTTATCTGCTTTGTTCTTTTGGGAATTGTTCTTGCCGTTGCCGAGATACTGCCTAAAAACAAATCTCTTTTTGATGCCGCCGCCGAAAATAAGACCGCTAAGATCAGCGGCTCGGTCGTAGAGAGCACATTCGTCACCTCCCCCTGTGCAAAGGTAGTCACCGATACGATAACTGTCGAAAACGAAAGCTATACCGATAGTATAAATATTTTTGTCTATAGCGACAAGGAATATAAGCCGGGGGATAAAATATCCGTCGTCGGCACGCTTTCCCTTCCTCAAAGGAAGAAAAACCCTACCGACTTTAACACAGAGGCATATTATCGCTACAATAAAGTATTCTGTGCTCTAAACGCCGTAAATGTCGTAAAAACAGGAGAGTTTTCCTCTCTCAAAGTCTATCTTCGTAAAATAAGGCAGAAATTCTCCGAAATTTACGACGAGATACTTCCAAACGGCAAGGCTGCAACGATAAAAGCTGTTATTTTGGGAGAAACGGAAAACATAGACAGCAATACCTACCAAAAATATAAAAACAGCGGAATAGTCCATATACTTGCAATTTCGGGTCTGCATATTTCCGTGCTTGCCGAAATGCTCACTTTTCTTCTGAAAAAGCTTTTCGGCAGAAAAACAAGATATATAGTTCTTGTTTTTCTTTTACTGTATTGTATAATGACAGGTTGTGCCATTTCCACCGTAAGGGCGGCCCTTATGTTCGCTCTTTCATGCCTGGGCAGTTTTTTCTACAAAAAAGGAGATACCGCCTTTCTTGCCTGCTTTATTTTGCTTGCATACTCCCCTTCATACATTTACAATACGGGCTTTTGCTTCTCTTTTGCCTGCGTTTTCGCCATTGTGGCAGTTAACGATGTGCTCATAAAATATATCAAAGACAGCAAAAAAAGAGCAAAAATAAGCGTTTTTGCCATGCTTTTGGCAGTGACCCTTGCCTGCAAACCTTTAAGTGTATACAGCTATTACACCTTTACTCCCTACGACCCCATTGCAAACTTTATTGTGGTGCCGTTAATGCTTCCCGTAGTGGTAATCGGCATGCTTTCAGGTGTGGTGGGATTGTTTTCTCTCTCTTTGGCACGGTTTTGTATCGGCATTGTGTATGTGATACTGTCTTTTGTGGATACAGTCACCGAATTTATCGCAAGGCTTCCTCACAGCATTATCTTGACAGGCGGAATAAGCCTGTTTATGATGCTTTCTGTTTATTTTATTTATATAATAATCTACAATTATTTAATGAAGGAAATATCATTGCGAGTATTTTTATCGGGACTTACCTTGGCAAGCATAATATTCCTAACTTCCTTTTTGCCGCAAAGAGCCGTGATATTCCCCTATGTCGGAAACGGAGATTGTGCCATAGTTCGATACGGAAGGTATACCGCCTTTTCGGACATGGGCTCGGGCTTTGGAAACAACGCCGGCGAAAAGGTCATCGAGCCCTATATGAACTATATCGGAAGCACAAAAATAGATGATGTATTCATTTCTCACCTTGACAGAGATCATATCGACGGACTTATACAAATTGCGGGAAAAATACCTATAAATAATGTCTATATAAATAAGAACTATGTGCCGACGGAATACTCACACGAGCTTTTTGACGCACTTACGAAAAACAACATAAAAATAAACTATATAGAAGACGGTTTTTCAAAAAAGATAGGAACATTGACCTGGAGTGCCTTCATTGCCGACAGTTACGACTCAAACTCATCTTCGGTGGTTTACAAACTTGACACCGATAAAACAAGTTTTCTTTTTACGGGAGATATAGATAAAACAGTGGAAGAAAAGCTTTTGGAAAGGAATATAAACTGTGATGTGCTTAAAGTTGCTCACCACGGAAGCAACACCTCAAGCTGTGAGGATTTTCTTAAAAAAGCATCCCCCAAAAAAGCAATAATAACGGCAGGCTACAAAAACACCTATGGACATCCAGATAAGGAAGTGGTTTTAAGACTGAAAAAATTGGGTATAGAATATAAAATAACTGGCTATGACGGAGCCGTTATGGAAAAATTTTAAGGAAACACTGATTAATTCACTTGAAGCAGATTTGCGATAATATTATCGCAGACAAGGAAAAGACCCGATGGCGTAG
>DFJD01000017.1:0-16380 GCA_002372875.1 Clostridiales bacterium UBA3680 | reverse complement strand
TTAATGGGAGTGTGTATCACGCTCCCATTAAAAACATACTTTATAGAGTAATTAATAAATCATTGTTTCCTTAAAGGCAATTCCTTAAAATAGCGGCTACATCTTCCTTTTTCAGCGGAACAAAAGCACTGTCAAGGTTGTTGTTTTTAACGGCCGCCTCTGCCATAATATCGATTTTCGTATCGTCTATGCCTATCTCGGAAAGAGTGGTCGGTATACCGCAGTCCTTGAAAAACTGTTGTGTTTTGTCTATTGCCATAGCGGCACATTTTTTGTCATCGGGTTCCGATATTCCCCATACATTTCTGCCGTATGCGGAAAACTGTTTTACATTTTCTTCATTCATAACATACCTCATCCAAGAAGGCGTTACTATCGCAAGACCGACCCCGTGAGTTACATCATAAAATGCGCTTAATTCATGCTCAATGGGGTGTGCGCTCCATGCTCCGGCTTTTCCGCAGGAAATAAGGGAATTTAAGGCAAGGGTACTTGCCCACATAAGATTTGCTCTTGCCTCGTAATTTTTGGGATCTTTAAGGGCAACGGGACAATATTTTATACAGGTTTTTAATATTGCCTCGGCAATGGAATCACTTATGTATGCTCCCGTATCCTTTCTGAAATATTGCTCAAAAACATGTGACATTATATCTGCCGTACCCGCAGCCGTTTGAACGGGCGGCAAAGAATAAAGATACTCGGGGTCACATATTGCGGCATAAGGAATGAAATCAAGAGAGGATGTACCCAGCTTTTTATTGTTTTTCTTATCCGAAATGACCGCGTTTTTGTTCATTTCGGAGCCTGTTGCCGCCATTGTTAAAACAGCGATAACAGGCAGTACACGACCTATCTCGGAGGAGTTTTCCACAAGTGTCCATGCATCACCGTCGTAGTTTGCTGCCGCGGCTATCACCTTTGAAGAGTCTATAACGCTTCCGCCTCCTACAGCAAGAACACAATCGATTTTGTTCTCCTTACAGATAGCGGCACCTTCCCTCACTTTTTCTATATCGGGGTTAGGCTCTATTCCGCTGAGTTCATATACCTTCTTGTCCGAAAGAAGCTCTTTTATACTGTCATATATTCCGTTTTTGCGTATGCTTCCCCCTCCGTAAACCAAAAGTACATTTTTACCTCCGTACTTTTCAACAAGCTCGGGCAATGCGGAAATGCTCCCTTTCCCAAAGCGTACATCCGTGCGTACATTAAATCTGAAATTGTTCATATCGTTCTCCTAAATAAATATTATCAACTAAGGTTTCCCAAGTCTTACCTTGATTACGGGACGCACACACATTATGCTGTTTACAGATTCTCCGCCGGTTGAAATAACACCATTCTCATCTATAAATGCGGCACATCCCTCATCACTTCCAAGACTTCTGAGCCACTGTTTTTTATTAATGTTCAAAAATGCTTCATTTACGGCATAAGCTTGCTTTATGCTTAAAATATAAACTCTGTCCTTTGTATTGTTTCCTGCCAAACCGTGAGAATTATTGCTGTCCGAGTTATCGTTTTCCACCTCACATATAAGATTTCTGTCCTCTTCCGAAAATGTATAGTAATAAATGTCGTTCAGGTATTTTCTTATGGAACTGTTTTCCCATGTAACATCTGTTTTTTCATTTTTTATAAGCAATTTAAAAAAATATGCTTTTGCATTTTGCTTATCCTCTTGCAATATTTTATCACAGAAAAACAAAGCATCCTTAAAATTGCCGTTTTTCATAAATGTTTCCACACTTATGAGGTATTCATCACTTTTATTTTGTTCCGACATACCGTCCCCCTTTTATATACACCTTCGAAAAAAGCACCCGAAGGTGCTTTTGTTAGTTTTCTGTGTTCTGTTTTCAGCCCTCTCCCTTTTCCTTTGATAAAATGGGATAAAGTGTTGCAAGGTCTACATTCTTTTCTTCATTAAATTTATTCAATTCTTCATAGAAAGGCTCGGAAACCAAAGCAACTCTCACAACACAAGCAATGGCATTTGAAAAGCTCATTGCAGGAGCAATATTCTCGTATTTTTTGGAATACTCGAAAAGTTTGACCATACAATCGGAAGCCTCAAGCAAATAATTCTTTAAACTTTCGTTTATAGCTTTAACGGAATCGGGACAGGTAATGCTGTCCGTTTTTTCAACGAAACCGGAAATAAACGCCTTTATTTGCTCGGAATCAAGCTCATCTTTTTCAATGCTTAAATTGTTGTAGCTGTTTAAAAGCTCGGAAAGGCCTTCAAAATACGCCTTTTCTTCCTCTGTAAGTGTTCCGGATGTATTTCCCGCATAATCTTGCTCAAACTTTTCGGAAGCTCCCTTTACATCACTGTCAAAGTCAAATACGTGTGAATCCTTTGTATACTCATCGGGTTGACCAAATGATTCGCCCTTTACAATGTTTACAGCCTTCGTCTCTTCGTCAAAGGAAATTTCAAAGCCCGCACTTTCAAGGATCTCTCTTAAAGGAAGCATTGTTCTCTCGTTTACTATCTGCACAGGGTCGGTAAGGTCAAATACATTCACCTTATAATTTCTGTCAAGTGTTGAGCACACATTGTTTGCGGTATCCACCATTATCAAGGAATACAGTACCTTTCTTTCGGGGCTGTCATAAAGACTGATAGTTACAAGTTTACTATCCGCATCCCAATCTACCGTATAGCCGATTTTTTCAAATACGTCTCTTATGGGAACATATGTCCTGTCATTTATTATAACAGGCTGCTGGTCGGTGTATGAAATTTCCTCATTGTTATATTCAATTGTGTTTGCAAATGCCGTACTGCTTAAAAGCATGGTAACAGACAATACCGTTGCTAAAAATCTTTTCATTTTATGATCTCCTATAACAAAGGGCTGCCTTATGACAGCCCAAACGCAAAGGTTTCTCTAACTGATCAATTCAGATTTCATTTCTGTTGTTATAATTTTGCATCGCTTTATCAACAAAGCAATCAGCCAAAACATCTGATTTTACGATTTATAAGTTCTTAGATACTCCCTAAATATTTACCTTTACTTACCGTTACCATCTTAGGATCTATCCTCGGTTCTCCGTCCGATAAAAAAGTCATTTTTCCGGTCAAACCTTCAAAATTGATTTTTTTGATTGCCAATGACAAACCGTTCGCGGTAACATTGCCATTACACTCTTGGGCAGCTTGCGCAGCCAACATAACGGCATCATACGTCGATGCGGCATATATATCAGGAGCCTGTCCGTATTTTTTTGTGTACTCGGAAACAAATTGCTTGTTTTGCTCGCTCTCCTCTTCGGGAATGTACCTACTGAAAAAGCTCACGCCTTCTGTAAGAGAGTTGTTTCCTTCAACCTGTTCGGCAATGCCGTACCACGAATCGGACCCGTAATATTTTGTGCTTATACCCGCATTATTTATTGCCGAAATAAGCCCAATGGCCTGTGTGTAAAACACCGGCATATATATCGCATCAAATTTATATAGCTTTAATCTGCTTGTTTGTTTTGAAAAATCCGTATCACCCTTGGCAAAGTATTCATCGATAACTACCGTGCCGCCTATCGCCTCATATTCTTCTCTGAAGGCATCATGAAGCTGTTCGCTGTAGGGCTCGGAGGAATCGTGCAAAAGAGCTATGTAATTTACGCCCTTTTGTTTCAGATAGTCCGCCGCTGCCTTCCCCTCGGAGAGATTGGTGCGGCAAATACGAAAGTGCCTTATTCCGTCTGTCAAATTCGGTGCCGTTGCTCCCTGAATAATATGGATAACATCGTCACCTTCCGACTCTTCCTTAACAAAGCTTGCGCAATCGTTCATAAGCGGACCCACTATCACATCGGCCCCCTCCGATTTAAGCTCTTTATAGGCTTGCAATGCGTTTTCCTTATCCGCATGGTCATCCTTAAAGCTAAGCTCAAGCTGAACATTCTTATTCTTTGAATTATATGTTTCAACTGCCAACTCGGCTCCGTTTTTTGCGGAAGAACCGTAATTGAAAGCATCACCGCTTAACGGTGCTATGCCGCCAATTTTGACGGTTTTAAGCTCTTTGCCTGTTTCTGCCTGTGCAATGGGGTCGTCGGATTTTTCTTCATCCTTTTTGTCACATGCACATAGAAGCGCCATGACAATTACCGAAAGCAAAAACAACAGCTTTCTGCATTTTTTTGGAAACAAGAAATTACTCCTCTGTATTCTCTTCTTCGTTTATTTCCTGAGCAGCTTCAACAGCCTCATCATCGGGATCGATCTGATCGTCCTCGGACTTTTCGAGTGTACTCTTTATTGAAAGGCTTACCTTCTTGTTGTCAAGGTCAAGCTCTGTAACCTTAGCCATTATCTCCTGACCTATTGAAAGCTCATCCTCGGGCTTTTCAACATGTCTGTTTGCAATCTGAGAAATATGAACAAGACCGTCGATACCGTCTTCAAGCTCTACAAAAGCACCGAATGAAACCATTCTGACAACCTTACCCTTTACGATATTGCCAACGGCATATTTATCCGCGGCATTGTTCCAAGGGTTGTTTGCCTCATCCTTAAGAGAAAGTGAGATCTTGCCCTTTTCTTCGTTAAGGTCGAGTACCGTAACCTCTACTTCATCGCCTACGGAAAGAACATCACTTACTTTCTTAACTCTTCCCCAGCTAAGCTCGGAAATGTGGATAAGTCCGTCAACGCCGCCAAGGTCAACAAAAGCACCGAAGTCCACTATTCTGCTTACAGTACCCTTTACTCTGTCGCCTATGGAAAGCTTTGAGAATACTTCCTTCTTCTTCTCTTCTATCTCCTTCTGAACAAGCGCTTTTCTGCCCACAACAAATCTTCTTTTGCTGCGATCGCACTCAAGCACTTCAAAATCATATTCATTACCCACAAACTGGGAAAGATCCTCCACATATCTGTTTGAGATCTGTGAGGAAGGTATAAACACGGATACTTCATTCACAGAAGCAAGAAGTCCGCCCTTTGTGGTGCTTGTTACCTTGCCGTGAACGGTTTCACCGTTATTGTATGCCTCTTCAATAACAACGTAGTTCTTATCTGCCTCTGCCTTTTTCTTGGAGAGTATAACATTTCCGTCGCCATCATTTACTCTGACAACATATACATCTATCTCATCTCCGGGCTTTACCACGTCTGCGGGATTGCAGTCGGGATCGTCAGAGAAATTTTCTTTGGTAATTATACCGTCTGATTTATACTTCAGGTTAACAGAAACCTCGCCAACCTCATTTACGGCAATAACAGTTCCCTTAACAATGTCTCCGGAATGAACGGAAACTAAGCTGTCGTCTACCATTTCTTCAAAAGTTTTGTTGTTTTCAAGTTCGCTCATAACACTTACAGCCTCCTTTATTATCTCCGGTGGCGTCGATGCACCAGCGGTTATTCCAATTTTAACATTTTTTTCTTTGTTTTGCAACAATAAATCGTAAATTGTTTCACACAAAAAGGTGTTTTTACAATTTTTTGTGCAAATTTCATACAATTTTTTTGTGTTTGAACTGCCCTTATCTCCGAGCACTATCATAATATCCACCTTGGAAGATATTTCCTCAGCCTCTTTCTGGCGATTTGAAGTTGCTGAACAGATGGTGTTGAACACTTCCACATTTGGACATATTTTGTTTATTTTGTCTGATATTTCCTCAAAAGATGATGCTCTGAATGTTGTTTGAACCACCAAAGCATAACTTTTACCGCAATCTATTTTCTTTAGTTTTTCATCTTCAACGGAGTCAATTATAACAGCTGTATTATCACACTCACCGTTTATACCCACAATTTCGGGGTGGCTTGAATTGCCTACTATTATTATGCTTTTCCCCTCATCATGATATTTGCGTTTTACAATATCGTGTATTTTTTTTACAAAGGGACAGGTTTTATCCTCGTAGGCTATTCCTCTTTTTTCAAGCTCTCTGTACACCGTGGGAGGAACTCCGTGAGATCTTATTATTATTTCACTTTCGGAAGGCACGTTAAAATCATCAACGGCTCTTATTCCCTTCTTTTCAAGCTCATCGGTCACGGTCTTGTTGTGTATTATGGGTCCGTAGGTAAACACATTTTTTCTTCCCACAGCCCCGTATGCATATTCAACGGCTTTTTTCACACCAAAGCAAAAGCCTGCCGATTTGGCAAGAATTATTTCCATAAACCATTTTCCTTTATTATTTTAAGTGCCTCGTCAAGCACCTTTTCCGCACTCATATCGGAGGTGTCAATAACAACTGCATCCTTTGCGACCGTAAGAGGGTTTATTTTTCTTTCCCTGTCATTTTTATCTCTTTGAACCACTTCTTGGTAAATAGTATCAAAATCGCCCTTTATACCCTTTTGTTCAAGCTCCTTCATTCTTCTGTCGGCTCTGACCTTTTCGGATGCGTCTATATACAACTTTACTTTAGCATTGGGAATAACATTCGTACCTATATCACGTCCGTCCATAACGACCTTTTTTTCGTTGGCTATGGCTTTCTGTTTGTTTCCGAGATACTCTCTTACAAACCCAAGCTTTGCCACAGCAGATGCGTAGGCGGCAATTTCTTGTGTCCTTATGTCATCGGTAACATCCGCCCCGTTTAAAAACACCCTTGTTTGCCCATCTTTAAAGCCAAGCTCTATATCCGTTTCGCTCAGATATTTTTCCGAAGTTTCTACGTTTTCTATTGATATGCCTTTGTTTTTGCAAAAAAGACCGAAGGCGCGGTACATAGCCCCAGTATCAACATAAATATAGCCCATTTTTGCGGCAAGCAGCTTTGCCAGAGTACTCTTTCCGCTTCCTGCGGGGCCGTCTATCGCAACGGCATCCTTTTTTTGAGTAATATCGGGTCTTAATACCGTGGCACCCTTCATATATACATGGGTCACCTCATCTTGCTTAAGCTCCGAGTTTACGGTCATTGCCACTCTAATGCATTTTGTCAGGCTTCCCTTTATTTCAAGCTCATCAAAACACATAAGGGCAGCATGCACAATGCCTATTTGTCTTGCGGCAACGGCAGGATAGACCGCATCCATATCCTTTGTCATGGTAAAGAATACACTTATTATATCCTTCAATTCAATGGCATTTTCTCTTATTATTTTTGTAAGAAGCTCCTTTGTTGCCGATAGTATTTCCTCTTTTGTGTTTTCAGCCGTTATGGCTCCCCTTATACAAACTGTCATTTTGTTTACTCCTTTTATTCAGCTGCGGCAATTCCCGCACAATGTCCCGTTGAAAGTGCTATTTGAATGTTATATCCTCCGGTAAAGGCATCTACGTCGATGACCTCTCCGGCAAAATACAATCCTTTTACTTTTTTCGACTCCATGGTGGAGGGGTCTATATCCTCAACCCCGACTCCTCCTTTTGTTACGACCGCCTCATTATAGCCTGCGGTGTCCGTTACGGTGAGCCTAAGCTGCTTTATATTGTTAAGAATTCTGTTTCTTTCCTCCCGTGTGATCTCATTTACTCTTTTTGTTTCGTCTATATCGCTAAGTGAAACAATAACAGGGATAAGAGCCCTCGGAAGCAGCTCCCCCAAGGCGTTTCTTATCTCTTTGTTCTTGTACTTTTCAAAATCTCTCAGCAATCTTTCATCAAGCTTTTTTCGTTCAAGGGCGGGTTTCAGATCTATATATATTTCGGCGGACTTACCGAGTTTGTCCGTTATGATACTTGAAAGGGTCAATATCAAAGGTCCGCTTACTCCGAAATGTGTAAAAAGCATTTCTCCGAAACCCTCGTAAAGCATCTTCCCTTCCCCTTTGCAAGTAACAGCCACATTTTTAAGGCTGAGCCCCATGACCGAGGCAACCCATTTTTCCTTGACCTTCAAGGGAACAAGGGCAGGATAAAGCTTTGTAACGCTGTGTCCCGCAGCCTTTGCAAATCTGTACCCGTCACCGTCGGAGCCCGTTACGGGGTAGGAAAGCCCTCCGCAGGCAATTATCACTTTATCCGCCTTAAGAGTATCTTTTTCCGTTTGGACCGCTACTACTCTCCCGTTTTCAATAACTATATCGGTCACCTTGCAATTCAGAAGTATTCTGACCTTGTTTTTTTGCAAAAATCTTGTAAGACCCTTTATTATATCCGAGGACTTATCCGAGGCGGGAAAAACTCTGTTTCCTCTTTCCGTTTTAAGCGGAATACCCATATTTTCAAAAAAGGATACCGTATCCTCGCTTGTAAAGGTATAAAGCGAACTGTACAAAAAATAAGGGTTACTTACCGTGTTCTGTATTATATTTTCGCAGTCGGAGGCATTGGTAACGTTACATCTGCCTTTTCCCGTTATATACAGCTTTTTCCCCAATTTTTCGTTTTTTTCCACAAGAGTGACCCTGCAACCGTTTTTCGCCGCCGTTCCTGCTGCCATCATTCCGGCAGGACCGCCTCCTATTACAATGACCTCGGGCATTTTTTATCCTTTCTGTGCCAGATATTCGTTTACAGCCTCCAGATAATGCACCGGATAGCCGTCTTTGTTTTTCACCGAATATTTTTCTTCAAATGCACAATACGGGATGGATCTCCTGCCTCCTTGTTGCGCTTTGAGCCAATAGCTTTCAAGCACTTCAACAGGAAGCAAAAAACATTCATCCTCGTCATTACACCTGACGAGCAGGAAGGCTAAGCCTCCCTGCTCGTCGAATTTCTTCATAAATTTGACCTGATGCTCGTGTATATTTTGAAGGGGAAGCCTCCCCTGTCTCGTTTCCTTGGCATCAAAGCACATGGGTATTCCTTGAACCGCACCTATATAATCGACCGTGGACTTCTTTTCAAAATAAGCAAGTGTTATCACTTTCTTTTCCTTGTCCATTTTCATCGGCGTTATGGGTGTGGGTACCTTTTGAACCACCGCAAGACCTTTTTCAAAATAAATATCATTGGTCATATTTATAAGCTCCTCAAATGAGCTTCCTCTTAATCCTCGCCCCGACCAATAACTCATGCATTTACTTCCTTCATGGAAAGTGAGATCCTGTTTTTGGCAACATCCACACCGATCACTTTAACATCCACAATATCTCCTACGGACACGGCCTCAAGAGGGTGCTTTATATACCTGTTGCATATTTGCGATATATGCACAAGTCCATCCTGATGCACTCCTATATCCACAAACACGCCGAAATCTATAACATTTCTTACGGTACCTTTTAATATCATTCCCTCTTTTATGTCCTCTATGGATAAAACATCACTTTTAAGTATGGGCTTAGGCATATCATCTCTCGGGTCTCTTCCGGGCTTTTCAAGCTCTCCGATAATATCTTTAAGAGTGGGTACGCCCACCTCAAGCTCCTTTGCGACCTTTTCTATATCCGCAATTTTTTTATGTATACCCTTTAACGAACCTTTTTTAATATCATCTTCTCCGTAGCCGAACTTTTCCATAAGCTTTTGAGCCACGTCATAGCTTTCGGGATGAACGGCTGTCATATCAAGGGCGACCGAACCGTCTACCCTCAAAAAACCCGCACACTGTTCAAACGCCTTAGGGCCGAGTTTTGCGACCTTTAAAAGTTCTTTTCTGCTTTTAAATCTGCCGTTTTCTTCTCTGTAAGCAAGTATATTTTTTGATATGGTGGGAGTGATGCCCGACACATAGCTTAGAAGCGAGGGCGAGGCGGTATTAAGGTCAACTCCCACAGAGTTAACACAACTTTCAACCACGCCACCTAATGCTTCTTCGAGTCTTTTTTTATTCATATCGTGTTGATATTGACCTACACCTATAGCCTTAGGTTCAATTTTTACAAGCTCGGCAAGGGGATCTTGCACTCTTCTTGCAAGAGATATGGCACTTCTTACCGCCACATCATACTGCGGAAACTCTTCGGCACCGAGTTTAGATGCCGAATACACCGACGCTCCCGCCTCGTTTACCATAATATATTGCAAATTCGAACCCATGTCCTTTATCACATTAACGGCAAACTTCTCCGTTTCCCTTGATGCGGTACCGTTACCTATACACATAAGGTTGACCTTGTTTTTTACGATCATATTTTTCAGTGTTTTTTCCGATGCCTCTACCCTCGACGGTATGGTGGGGTAAATAACTCCCGTATCAAGCACCTTTCCCGTTGCATCCACAACCGCCAGCTTACATCCGTTTCTGTAACCCGGATCGAGGGCAATTACCACCCTTTCCTTTATCGGGGGCTGAAGAAGCAACTGCTTCAGATTTTCTCCGAAGACCTTTATCGCCCCTTCCTGTGCCTTTTCCGTAAGCTCACTTCTTATCTCTCTTTCAACCGAGGGTTCTATCAATCTTTTATAGCTGTCGAACACGCACTCTTTTACAATGTTGCCGCACTGCCCTTCGTCTCTTACAAGCTTTAGCTCAAGAGCGTTTATGATATCCTCTGCGGGGGCTTCGATCTTAACTTTGAGCTTTTCTTCCTTTTCCCCTCTGTTAAGAGCGAGCACTCTGTGTGAAGCAACGGAGGCTACCTTTTCGGAGTAATCATAATACATTTCGTATACCGTTTTTTCCTCGGGGTCCGATGCAACGGATACTATAAGTCCGCTTTTATTTGTAAGCTCTCGTACAATATTTCTGCAATCGGCATTATCGCTTATCATCTCGCTTATAATGTCCTTTGCTCCCGATATAGCCTCTTCGGCGGAAAAGACCTCTTTTTCGGCATTCACATATTTTTCCGCTTCGAGATAAACATCCACACCCTTCTCCTGCTCAAAAATAAGCTTTGCAAGAGGGTCAAGTCCCTTTTCCTGTGCAATGGTAGCTTTAGTTCTTCTTTTAGGGCGGAAGGGTCTGTATATATCGTCTATTTCTTTCAAGGTGGAAGCAACATCAAGGGCTTTTGCTATTTCTTCTGTCATATTGCCCTGTTCGGTAATAAGATTCCTTACGGATTCTCTCTTTTCGTCAAGACCTCTCAGATAATCAAGTCTTTCGGAAAGCTCTCTTATTATCTGGTCGTCAAGAGCTCCTGTCATTTCCTTTCTGTATCTTGCTATAAAGGGAATGGTGTTGCCCTCGTCAAGAAGTGAAATAACATTTTGTGCCTGTGTTGCCGTAATGCCGAATTGTTCGGTCAGCGCCTTTACTATATCCATTTTTAATTGATTAACTCCTTTATTTTGTTTACGGTGTCGGAATATAATTTTTCCGTTTTTTCAAATTCTTCTTTCAATCCGTCATAGCTCTTGCTTCTTAAAATCTCCGTTATGCCGCTTACACTTTCAAGCAAAGATATAAGCCCCATGTTGGCACACACTCCTTTAAGTGTATGCGCCTGCTCAAAAGCTCCTTCGTAATCCCCTCTTTGAATCGTTTTCTTCAGCTCTCCGAAGGTGGGCTCTTCGGCAAATCTTTTCAGGCACATCAAAAAAAGATCTTTATTTCCGCAAAATCTTTCCGTTGCGCCTTTTATGTCTACATCGAGCGTTGCTTCTACTTTTGAATATACCTCATCCGTGTTCAATTTTCACACCTCCGAACTTCACCGTTAAAAATAATTTCTCCTTTTTCATCGGTAAATTTGTCCGCATCTTCCACGTCTGCCATAAATTCGTATTTGTCACCTGTTTTTGAAAGGATCTTTGCCTTGAATCTTATGTACGTTTTCTTTTCAACATTCTCCGAAAAAGGAAGTATTATATCGAAGCGATGTCCGTCTTTGCGTGCTTTTTCAAAGCAGTCTTTAAAACAATCAAAAGCCTTTTCGGACATATATTCCCTAAGCTTAAACAAAGGGCCGGTTTTGCCCGTGATCTCGTTCATGAAATTTCTGAAATCTTTCGTTGTTCTTTTTATGTATATATCCTTGCCGTCATACTCCATAAGCGCCGAAACAGCCGCGGAAGAGTCAAATATTTTATTGAAATCGGATGTGTCGAGTATATCGTTTAACGCCTCCGAATCCACATCTTTAAAGTCTGTTTTTTCTTTTTCTTCTATGCCTTTAAAAGGCCTTTTTGTTTTTACAAAGTCTTTATTAAATTCATCCACGGGAACGGGCTTTGAATATAAATATCCCTGTGCGTAATCACAGCCGAGAGAGCGAAGAAACTCTGCTTCATCCTTCTTTTCCACACCCTCCGCAATAACACTCAAGCTCAGCTTTTTCGCAAGAGAGACAACAAAACTCATAACAGTCTCATCTCTTCCCGTTCTCTCTCCCTTTTTAAGGAAACCCATGTCAAGCTTCAGCGTATCCACAGGAATGTCGTTAAGCATGTTAAGGGAAGAATAACCCGAGCCGAAATCGTCCATCTCTATGTGGTAGCCCTCTTTTCTGAGCATAAGCACCACATCTTTAAGCTGCATTGAATTTTCTGTATAAGAAGTTTCCGTAATTTCTATGTGAAGATACTTTACGGGAATATCGTATTTTTTCACACATTTGTTTATTGTTTCTATAAGAGCGGGATTGTAAATATCAACTCTCGAAACGTTTATCGACACGGGAACAGGCTCTATCCCCTCATCTATCCAGCTTCTTATTATCTGACACACCTTGTCGCACACATACATATCAAGCTCGGTTATAAAGCCGTTTTTCTCAAAAAGCGGTATAAAAGTGATAGGCGGCATAAATCCCTTCTCGGGATGGATCCACCTGACAAGTGCCTCAGCTCCCGAAACAGTGTTGTTATAAAGATCGTATTTAGGCTGCAAATAAACATGAAATTGCCCGGTTTTAAGAGCATTTCTCATTGTATTTGTAAGTTCCTGCTCATTCCACAGTTTCTCTTTAAGGCTTTCGTCATAGTATGAAAATGTTTTCCTAAAATCGTCCTTTATAGCCTTTATGGCAAGAAGTGCTCTGTCACACATAAGTGAAAGCGGCAACGATTTGTCTTCAACATGGTAAATACCGAATTTTACCTTAAGTGTAAAATTCAGATCAAAACGATTGAGCTTTTCAATATAGCCTTCAAACAACTCCTCGGAATATTCTCTGTGACCGGGCATTACGACAGCGAAAACGTCTCCGCTTATTCTTCCGCACATTCCGTTTTTTGCTATATCATTTTCAATTATTTTGCTCCAGCATTTTAAAAGCTCATCGCCAACATTTTCACCAAACATATCGTTAACGATTTTAAAATCGTTAAGGTCCATTGCAATAAAATCGAAGTCCTTTTCAGAGTTTGCATCAATATATCTTCTTGCATGAGCATAAAAAGCCTCTCTGTTATAAAAGCCCGTCAAAGCATCATGCTCAACGGTGTTTACAAAGGCTGCGGTCTCTCTTAATTTTATAATGTTTTCCACTCTTTGTCTTACAACGGTGGGGTTGTAGGGCTTTTGAATAAAATCGGTGGCACCTCTTTTAAGGGTCTCTATTTCGGCAATATGCGGGTCGTTAATAGTTGTTGCGATAACGGGTATATTTGACAGCACTTTATCTTTCTGTCTTTCCTCAAGAAATCTGTAACCGTTCATAATAGGGGTGATAACATCAAGAAGCACGGCGGATATCCTCTCTCCGTGTTCTCTGAGTATTTCAAGTGCCTCAGCCCCGTTTTCAGCCTGAATGGTATTATATTCATCGTTAAGAATATTACACAGCATCTGCCTGTTTATAAAGGAGTCATCAACTATCAGTATTATTTTTTTGCCCTCAGACATATTGTCATCTCCCTTCTTGACATATTTATCGTTATATTATACAATTTTCGGAAGTAAAAATCAACATCAATAACAACAAATAGGGAGAATAATATAATGGCTTTTGACGGAATAACGGTATTCGCACTTGAAAAGGAATTAAAAAGAACCATAACCGATGCCAGAATAGATAAGATACATCAACCCAACAGAGATGAAATAATGCTTCAAATAAGAGGCTTTGGCAAACAATACAGGCTTTTGCTTACCGCAAACGCTTCAAACACAAAATTTCATTTTACGGAACAAAGACTTGAAAATCCCGCCGCTCCGCCTCTTTTTTGCATGGTTTTAAGAAAACATCTCCAAGGCGGAAAAATAGTTGATGTTAAGCAATACGGCTTTGACAGAATAATAGAGCTTTATATAGAGTCACTTAACGAAATGGGAGATCTGTCGGTTAAAAGGCTTATTTTCGAGATAATGGGCAAGCACTCAAATATATGTCTTGTTGACAAAAACGGGATCATCTGTGACTGTCTGAAACATATAGGCCACGACAAAAGCTCCGTCAGAGAAATGCTGCCTTCAAGACAGTATATGTCCCCTCCCCACACAGACAAAATAAACCCTCTTAAGTGTACAAAAGAGGATTTCGCCGCGGCGATCAAAAACAATGCCTCGGGGAAAATACAAGAACTTATATACAAAACAGTTATGGGTATCAGTCCCGTTTTTTCGTCGGAACTATGTTTCAGAGCCGGAATAGATTGCTCCGATGACATTTCTCTTGTTTCGCTCGAAAGCCTATATCGGGTGTACGATGCGCTAAAGAGCATTTTAGATGATATTTCCGAGGGAAAAGCGACCCCCTGCATCTATTCCGATAACGACAAATACATAGACTTTTCCCCGATTGAAATGCAACAGTTTTCCATGTACCGAAAAAAAGACATTGACAGTATGAGTCCGGCCGTTGAAGAATTTTACAAAAACAGAGACCTTTCCTACAGACTTAAACAAAAAACATCGGATATAAGAAAAATTGTGGCATCAAACCTTGAAAGATGTCTCAGGAAAAGAGACCTTTGGCAAAAAAATATAAAGCAGACCGAAAACAGAGACCGCCTCAGACTTTTGGGCGAGCTTATAACGGCGAATATTTACGCAATAAAAAAGGGTGAGTCGGAGGTCGAAGTAGTAAATTTCTATTCCGAAAACCAAGAGAAAATAAAAATAAAACTCGACCCCGAAAAAACACCAAACGAAAACGCGCAGGCGTATTTTAAAAAGTACAATAAACAAAAAAGGACGTATGAAGCCGCATTGGAGCAAACCGCAGCAAACGAAGATGAGATCGAATATTTGGAGGGAGTTTTGACCTCTGTTGACAACTGTGTGACCGAGGCCGATGTAAAACAGCTGCGCTCCGAACTTAACGAAACGGGATACCTAAAAAAACAGGACAAAGCAAAAGGCCCTAAAACACAAGAAAGAGCAAGTGCGATGCATTTTGTTTCCTCCGACGGTTATGATATTTATATCGGAAAAAACAACACACAAAACGATGAGCTGACGATCAAAACGGCAAAACCCAAAGATCTTTGGCTCCATACCAAGAACATTCCCGGCTCTCATGTGATAGTGATATACAAAGGCGAAGAAATACCCGAAAGAACTATTTTCGAAGCCGCTTGCCTTGCCGCTGTGTACAGCAAGGCAAAAAACGACTCAAAGGTTGCCGTGGATTATACCGAAAAAAGAAACGTTAAAAAACCCAATGGTTCAAAACCGGGTTTTGTGATATACGAAACCAATAAAACCGCATACGTGACCCCGGATAAAACTCTTGCGGAAAAACTTACTGTGTAAAATCGGAGATGAAAAAAATGATTATCAGAAAATATGTTGACCGAGATTTGCCCGAGATCATCAGCATCTGGAACGAAGTTGTGGAAGAAGGGATCGCTTTTCCGCAGGAAGAATTATTAAATACGGAAAGCGGAGCGGAGTTCTTCGCCTCACAGAGTTATACCGCGGTTGCACAAGAGGACGGGAAAATATTCGGACTTTATATTCTGCATCCGAATAATGTCGGAAGATGCGGCCATATCTGTAATGCAAGCTATGCGGTTTCGTCTGATGCCCGCGGCAAACATATCGGAGAGCAATTGGTTTTGGATTGTCTGAACAAAGGTAAAGAACTTGGATTTCGAGTGCTTCAATTTAACGCTGTCGTTGAAAGCAACACCCATGCCAGACATTTGTATGAGCGCTTGGGTTTTACGCAACTTGGAACCATTCCCGGAGGATTTCGTATGAAGGACGGGCATTATGAAAACATCTGTCCGTATTATCGTGAACTGTAAATCACATTTATTTTTTCTGAATACGAATATCGTCGACGTATTGTATATACAAAAAAACGCTGTAAGCCTTAAGCCTACAGCGTTTTTTTTACGGAACTATTTATACCTATTGCAACAAAACACATCAACGTTTTATATCATAGTTCATATTCATAAGATTTCTGATACTTTGTACATCATCTGTGATATTGGCATCACCATGTATAGTATGCTTTATAACGCTGCTTGCAACGGCAAAATTGACCATATCCATTGGCTTGTAATTATGTATCATGGCATATATCAGTCCGCTTGCAAAAGCATCGCCTCCGCCCACTCTGTCAAGAATGTTGAATGTAAACATCTTACTTTCAAAAGTGTGACCCTCATACCACATAAATGCCTTCAAGCTGTTTTCACTTCCGCTGTGAGCGTAACGAACATG
>DFJD01000009.1 GCA_002372875.1 Clostridiales bacterium UBA3680 | reverse complement strand
AATATTTGCAAAACAGCCGCAAGACTGTCGGCATCGGAGGGTGTAACAAAAAAATCGGCACTTCCGCCTATTCGGAAAGTGGTATGTCTGCTCATAGACTCGTCTCTTTTTATGTTGTTTTCACCCACCGCAAACTTAAGTTCTTCGTATATTCCCATATTATAATCTCTTTCCCAAAAGCGCTGCACCTATGATCCCTGCATCATTGCCCAAGGATGCAATGCTTATTCTTGTTTTAAGCTCTCCGCCGTAGACCTTTTCGGCGCATATCTTCTTAAGAGGCTCGGTCAGTTTATCCCCCTGAGCACACACTCCTCCGCCTATTACCACAGCTTCGGGCTGGAAGATGTTTATAAGGTTCACAACACCTATTGCAACGTATTTCACGAAATCATCTATTATTTCCATCGCCGTTTCATCCCCGTTATCTGCGGCATCGAATACCATTTTTGCGGTTATAAGCTTTATATTCCCGTCGGAGAGCCTGTATATCTCCCCGTTGGGATATTTTGCAGCTGCCATTCTTCCCTCTCTTGTAAGAGCGGAAGCGGAGGCATAAGCCTCCCAACAGCCGTACCTTCCGCAGGTGCATTTTTCTCCGTTGGCAACGATGACCATATGTCCTGCTTCTCCTCCGCCGCCGAAGGTGCCGTTGAAAAGCTTTCCGTTAAGAATGATACCCACTCCCACACCCGTACCTATGGTAATGTATATAACGGAGTTTTCTCCTTTTGAAGCTCCACATATATTTTCACCTATTGCGGCACAGTTGGCATCATTTTCTATGTAGACAGGAAGTGCCACTCTCTTTTGCATTTCCTCAACAATATTTATATCGGAAAAACTGAGGTTGTTGGCGTATTTGAGAGTACCTTTTTTTCTGTCGATACTTCCCGGTATTCCTATTCCTATATATCCGACATTGCTTATATCTTCTCCTGCATCCTCCATGACCTTATCACAGAGCATTTTTATATCGTCAAATATATCCTCGTATGGTCTTCCGTTCATGGTGGGAGTTGTTGCCTTTGTTAAAATCACTCCGTCTTCATCGACAAGACCGGCACTTATATTTGTGCCTCCGAAATCAATTCCTATATATCTCATGTTGTTACCTCTTATTTGTTGCCGTTCATAGCTTGATTCATAATGGCATCATTAAGAGCCTGAGCGGCATTGTAGCCCATTTTCTTTTCTCGTCTGTTTACCGCTGCCGATTCGCAGATAATGGCAATATTTCTGCCCGGACGAACGGGTATGGCATGACAAACAACTTTGTTTCCGAGAATATCCATATAGTTTTCTTTTAGACCGAGTCTGTCATATTCCTTGCCTTTTTCCCAGTACTCAAGCTTGATTATCAGGTCGATCTCCTGTGTGTCCTTAACCGACTGCACGCCGAACATCTGCTTGACATTAATAATACCGATACCCCTTACTTCAATGAAATATCTTATAAGTTCGGGACAGCTTCCCACAAGCGTCGAATGAGAAACCTTTTTTATCTCCACCGCATCGTCGGCAACAAGACGATGCCCTCTTTTTACAAGTTCCAAGGCGGCTTCACTCTTACCTATACCGCTCTCGCCCATAATAAGCACACCCTCGCCGTATATGTCTACAAGAACTCCGTGGATGGTCGTTCTTTCGGCAAGTCTTACCTTCAGCCATTTTAAAAGCTCACCCATAAATTCGGAGGTGGTTTCGTCCGTTTTAAGGATGGGTATTCCCTGTTCCTTTGCATAAAACATCATTTCAGGCAAGGGTTCAAGATCTCTTGCCAAAATTACACAAGGCATTTTATACTGAAAAAGCTTTTCAAGGGTCTCCTGACGAAATTCGGGAGTAAGCTTGCACAAATAGGTATACTCAACAATGCCTATAAGCTGTATCCTGTCCGAATCGAAGTAGTCAAAAAAACCCGCAAGCTGTAAAGCAGGCCTGTTTACCTGCGGAGTGTCTATTTCTATTTCGGATAAGTCAATATCCTCGGTTATATTTATAAGATCAAATTCATCTGCAACCTCTTTAAGCGTTACGGAATACAAAAAAATCCCTCCTTGCAATACCGCTGTTTTTTTTCATAAAAACATTCATCGAAGATTATACCATTTTCTATATATTTTTTCAATGTTTTTGTTGGTTAGATATAGGTTACATTTTGTTAAAATAATGTTAAAATAAATTTATGGTATTGAAAAAAAACAATAAATATTGTAAAATATACACATCATAAAACGAAAGGAGAATAATTTTATGGCAGATAAAAAAAATCCCTACTCAGGCACACAGACGGAAAAAAATCTTCAGGCAGCTTTTGCAGGTGAGTCTCAAGCAAGGAACAAATATACTTATTTCGCTTCCGTAGCAAAGAAGGAAGGCTACGAGCAGATTGCGGATATTTTCCTTAAAACAGCGGAAAACGAAAAAGAACACGCTAAAATGTGGTTCAAAGAATTGGCCGGCATAGGCGACACCTCCGAGAACCTCGCCGCAGCGGCAGACGGAGAAAATTTCGAGTGGACGGATATGTATGAAGACTTTGCCAAGACAGCTGAGGCAGAGGGTTTCAAGGCTTTGGCCGCAAAATTCAGATTAGTTGGCCAAATCGAGAAACATCATGAAGAAAGATATCGTGCACTTCTTAAAAATGTGGAGACAGCCTCGGTATTTGAAAAGAGCGAAGTAAAGGTATGGGAATGCCGTAACTGCGGACATATAGTAGTTGGCACAAAGGCTCCCTCGGTCTGTCCGACATGCGCTCATAAGCAAAGCTTTTTTGAGATAAGCGCGGACAACTATTAATAAACACACAAAGGCGACAATGCAGTCGCCTTTCGTTATTTACGAGGTACAATATGCTTGAACTGAAAAACATTTCATTTACCGCAGACGGTAAAGAAATACTGAAGGATATCAGCCTGAAAACAGATGACAGATTTGTTGCGGTGACAGGCCCTAACGGAAGCGGAAAATCAACGCTTATGAAAATAATAATGGGTATCACCTCACCGACCTCGGGCAGAGTGATCCTTGACGGGGAGGATATTACAGACCTTCCCATAAACGAAAGAGCAAACAAAGGCATAAGCTTTGCCTTTCAGCAGCCTGTAAGGTTTAAAGGGCTTAGGGTGAGAGATCTGCTCGATCTTTCCGGAGAAAAGACCGATAAAAAGAGCTTTGAAAAATCCTGTGCAATATTGAGCGAGGTCGGTCTTTGTGCTAAAGATTACATAGACAGAGAACTTGACTCCACACTCTCGGGCGGCGAAATGAAGAGAATTGAAATAGCCATGACAGCCGCACGAGGCACAAAACTCACTCTCTTTGACGAGCCCGAGGCGGGAATAGACCTTTGGAGTTTCAACTCCCTGATAAATGTGTTCGAAAAACTCTACAACAAAACATCGGGCACAGTGATGATAATCAGTCATCAGGAAAGAATATTGAATATCGCCGACAAAATAATATATCTTAAGGATGGCTCGGTGGTCGAATATGACGACGGTAAAAAAGTAATGAGCCATTTAAGCAACAGTCTTCCCGATGTTGCTTGTAAAATACTCACCGAAAAAAATAATTGCGTAATGGGAGGTAATCTTTGATGGACAGTATAGAAAAAAGTCTTTTGAAGGAAGTTGCCGCCCTTGATGCTCTCCCTGTAGGTGCATACAACATAAGGACCAACGGAAAAAGCTCCGCAAGAAATACCACGGCGAATATAGACATAATTTCAAAAACGGACAAATCGGGAATTGATATTATCATTAAACCCGGAACGAAAAATCAAAGTGTGCATATTCCGGTCATAATAAGTCAAACAGGTTTACAGGAACTGGTTTACAATGACTTTTTTATAGGCGAAGACTGTGATGTGACAATAGTTGCAGGCTGCGGCATTTCCAACTGCGGAGGAGAAGATTCAAAGCATGACGGAATACACAGCTTCCATGTAGGGAAGAACAGCAAGGTAAGGTATATAGAAAAACACTATGGCGAGGGAACGGGCACAGGAAAAAGGCTTATGAACCCCACGACCCTTATAGAGCTTGAAGAGGGAGCCCATATGGAGCTTGAAACTTCTCAGATAGCGGGAATAAACGATACCGTGAGGATAACCCGTGCAAATCTCAGCGGTAAAGGCTCATCCATAGTCATTCACGATAAAATTCTTACCGAGGGCGACCAAAATGCGAAAGCGGAACTTTCGGTAGAGCTTAATGCCGAAAACACTTCCTGCGACCTTATAAGCAGAGGTGTGGCAAAGGAAGAAAGCGTTCAACAGGTCGACATAAAGATCGACGGAAACGCACCTTGTAACGGTCATGCCGAATGTGATTCGATCATAATGGATAAGGGAGTTATAATAGCGACCCCTCAGCTTAAGGCAACAAATGTTGATGCCGCTCTTATCCACGAGGCCGCCATAGGAAAAATAGCGGGAGAACAGCTGATGAAGCTTATGACAATGGGTCTTTCCGAAAAGGAAGCGGAAGAAATGATAATAAGAGGTTTCTTAAGATAAGCTCACACAAAGACAAAGGGGCTGTGAAGAATATATCTTCGCAGCCCCTACTTCATCATAGATATTCAATGAGTGAAGTTTTTGTACAATGATTATTCGGTCAGTTTTTGATACATCTTCATAAGTTCAGCTACGCACTCGCTCTCGGTGTTGAGTTTGCCCCAAAATCCGTAGGCTTGCATAACGGCTTTATCGTTTTGCTGATGTGCCTTGCGAAGTTCGGGTGGCATGGTGGTTTCATCATAGAGATCGGCAAGCGAGCAATCGGGATATTTCGCCCTTGCATCAAGTATCATTTGTGCGGTTTGCTCTATTTTAGCTTTTTGCTCGTCAGTGGGTGTACACCAAGGGAAATTGTTATAAACAACTCCCCCCGAATATTGATAGCGCATTTCCATTCTTCCTGCAACTGTTCTCATCCAACTCATATGAACATTTGATATCAAAACACCAAAATGATATAGTGTTGCATTAGGTATTATTAAAGCACTTCCGTTTACGATTATTTCCGGCGAAACATAAGATAGAGGAATATATCGCCTATTCTCAGATGATACTTTAGGAATTGCAATCATATCTGTTTTAGGTTGCCTAATTTCACCAAAAAGAGAGGGTGTATTTGCCAAGGCAATTGTTTGCGGACGATTGCTTAACTTCCTAAAATTTGCCGTTTGTCTTATACGCTCTTTAATTATAGCGGATTTTTGTAAATCTTTTGGGGAAGCATTTACCAACCATAAGCACCAACGATCTTTATTTTTTATTAGTTCTGCTCCACCAACATATTTACGAATAAACTTTTTATTATCGTAATTTTCTTTCAACAAAGCCTCAACATCATCTTTATTTAAAATTAAGTGTCCATCATCAATAGGCATACTTCCATAAAAAATTAGTGGTGCATCTATACAAATAGGCTTGCTGCAATTACTTATAATCACAGTTGGAGCATTTACTAAATATGGATTAATATTCTCAACTAATTGTACTCTATTCGATGAATATATTTTTTTGTTTTTTTCGTTTACAAAGCTGAATCCTATAATAACACAATGAACATGTGCTTTTATACTTGCCTCGCTATCCCAACGAAATGTAGTATGTACAAAATTTATAAATACACCTAAATCAAGCATTTCCTTCCAAAAGATAGGAACTTGCTCTCCTTGAGAAATAGAGTTGGTTGAAACAAAAGCAGCTTTTATACTTGTATTTTTTATCAACGAAACTGCTTTTATATACCAACCGGTAACATAGTCAAGATTACCTATTCCCTTGATTTTTTTTCTAAAAGCATCTACCAATTCTTTTTTTTGCTCTTTTGATTGTTCTTTCTTCCCCACAAACGGCGGATTCCCCATAATATAAGACAGCCTATCTTTAGGCACAACGCTCTCCCAATCAATACGAAGTGAATTGCCCTCAACGATATTTGCATAACTTTTCAGCGGCAGAAAATCGAGGTCTGCATGGATTATCTCTTCGGTCTCATGCATCATCTGGTTTTCGGCTATCCAAAGTGCGGTCTTTGCGACAGTTACGGCAAAGTCGTTTATTTCTATTCCGTAAAATTGACCGATGCCGACTTTTATGGGAATAACTCCACCAAGTATCATCTGACCGCCGTGTATGGCTTCCAAAGCCTTATTTTCAAGACGGCGCAGGCTGATGTAGGTTTCCGTGAGGAAGTTTCCCGAACCGCAGGCAGGGTCGAGGAAGGTAAGCGAAGCGAGTTTATCACGAAATTGCTCCAGTTTTGCTTCTCTTGTTTTATCGACCTTTATCTCACAAATTTCCGCAAATTCCGTCTTTAAATCATCAAGAAACAGCGGATCAATAACTTTGTGAATATTTTCGATAGAAGTATAGTGCATACCGCCCGAACGTCTTGTTTCGGGATTCAGCGTGCTTTCAAATACTGCACCAAAGATAGTAGGGCTTATGTCTGCCCAATCAAAGTTCTCACTTGCACCGTTTATAAGCAAACCTACAATTTCATCGGTAAATCGAGGTATCTCAATGTTTTCATCGGCAAACAAACCGCCGTTCACATAAGGAAAAGCCGCAAGGTCATCATCCATATAAGGATCACGGTCTTCGGGTTTAGTGTCGAGGACTTGAAACAGTTCTATCAAAGCTTTGCGGACATCTTTGGGTTGAAAATGCGAAAGATATTGCCCGAACATTCCGTGCTTACCAAATATTTCGGAATCTTCCGCATATAAGCAGAATACAAGCCTTACACAAAGCATATTAAGGCTTTTAAGTGTTTCGGGGCTTTCGGGGTTCTTGTATTGCTTTAATATTGCATCATACAGCTTTCCGACAAGTTCGCCCGCCTTCAAAGAAATTTCCATTTCCTTTTTAAACATTTCACTGCCTGTTTCAACAAGAAATTGCAGTCGATAAAAATCTTTGGCAAGGTCTTTGAGAAATATTTGCTCGGGTTCACCGTTCGGCTTTTCCATATCGTAGACAAGAAATTCCTCAAAATTACAAGTTATTATCCATCGAGGGTGTTGTGACAGCGGCAGTTCGGTAACGTAACGCTTCGCCTGCTGGAATGGAGTCAGCAATGAACCGTCGGATTGCTTGATAGGCTTTCGCAGATCTTTACCGATAGACTTTTGCTCTATCATAACACGGGTGGATTTAATATATCCGTCTATAAAAGAGGTATGGTCTAAATGAACCTGATCTTCAAAACTGATAAATCCGGCAATATCTTCCACACCATAAACATTTACAAGCAAGTCTATCCAAAATTGCTGAGATTGTCCTTTTTCATATCCTTTACCCTGCCACCTTTGGGCAAAGTCCTTAGCTGCCTTTTTCTGTTCCTTTTCGTTCATAACTCCACCTCCCAAATTATTTCTGCCATTATCTTGTATTTTATCATATTTTGTCGAATACTTCAACTAATACTGATCCTCCATTGAAATCATGGCATTTATTGCCGCTTTTTCCGCCACTACTGTTTCAAAGCCTCTCACCAATGCACTAAGGCATTGGCATCGAGTCTTTTCATTGTATTGACGAAAAAATCTGACAATAACTACCCCATGTTTCAACGGATAATCAGTATAACATATAGATTTATTGCATACAAAAAAGCAGGGAACAAAGTCCCTGCAAAAATTGTTGTTTTGTTATCCGGTTATCAAACAGGTTGTACGACATTTCTTTTCTTTGCTATTTCTGAAACTTCGGCAAAGGATAACGGCACATACTTTATTATTTTCTCAATGCTTATACCGTCGTCAAGCATTTTTTCTGCTGTTGAAATAGCTTGATCTTTAACGATTTTATCTAATACTTCACACATATTGGCACGCTCCTCTCTATGCTCATTATAATACTGCACTTCAAATCTGTTATCTTTTGTTAATGCACTCATCAGCAAAAGCAGTTCCCAGATGTGCTGTGCCTTATCCGTCATAGGCTTGTATTCGCCTGTTTCACGCATTTGCACAAAATAGTCCGCAATTATCTTGAAATCACTTTTAAATTTATTTACCGTTTCTCTTGAGAGATATGCAACATCTATGACATTTATTTTATAATCATTGACAAAAGGCTTCAATTCTTCGTCAAATGTCATTTCTTCAAGCAAAGTTTTGTGTTTTTCCCACTTTGTCATTGAAAAGTTAAGAACAATAGTTACCACCGGACATGGAGGTATTTTGTTCGCCAACATATATTTGTATGAGACCCCTTCATATCCAATTACCCTAAAAGGCATTTTCGGATCTATGTTAGTTTGATTTTCTATACCCAAAAACGAAAGGATAATGTTATTTTTTGTCCATTTCTTTGAAATATCTCTTTCCTGTTCCCTTATTTGTTCATCTTCAACATAATATGACTTTGGGTTTATATCTTCCAGATCGTTCTCGCTGATAGTTTCTTTGCCGCCGTATATCAATACATTTATCATATCGGCGAAAACATCATTGAAACTTTCAAGATGTTTTTCCAAAATGTCTTTTGTGTTGCTCATTAGTTGTCCTTTCATATATACAATACCTTTTTGTAAGATTATTATACACCTTAACCGGATGTATTTCAACAAAAATTATAAATACGTCTTACAAGGAAAATATAAATATAATAGTAGCACATTAGAACAATAAGCCTATAGAACAAGCAATATCGCATTGTCTTATATGCTTATAAAATAATTGTATTCACGTCAATGATATTCGTATTCCGCAGAAATAAATTTCAGCTACATACTCATAATATAGAAAAAGGACAGCGGTTTTGCTGTCCTTTTATCTGTTATATCCTCTTTTCAGGCGAAATCAAGCGGTTTTATTCTTCAATATTCCGATGACATCAAGTATATCAATTTCGCCGTCATTGTTCAGTTCGGCTCTTTCAAGCTGTTCGCTGTCAAGTGCTTCTATGCCGACGATATGCTTTAAAAGCATTTCGGCATCCGCATCGCCGACTTTGCCGCTGGCATCAATATCTCCCGGGTGATAAAGGATGTCCAGCTCATAAGCCGATGTAAAATATCTTCTGCCTTCGACGAATCTCATTGAATAGATATAAACGGTATTATCGGGTTTGATAAAACTCTTGGCATTATAATATATTCGTTCGCCGTCGATCCTTCTCATTACCTGGGTGCTGTCATCTATCACAAAAGGATGATAACCGTCGGAATATGTAAGGCTGTAAGTGTCACCGTTTACGACCATGTAATAACCGAAGGCAGTTCCGGCGGTCATGGTCGTTGTAAAATACAGGTCGTCACCGTAATAAACTTTCAGCATTTTTCTGTTTTCCGTATCGTAGCCGGAATAATCATAGGAGAAACCGACTCCGTTGCCTATCTCTTCCCACTTTGCATAGAGTATTGTATTTTCCGTTATTTTGTTGTAAAAAGAAAACTGTTGGCTGTATTCGCTGTCGTAATACCAGCCCATAAAGTTGTAGCCGTCTGCAACAGGGTCGCCGTTATCCGTGGCATATTCGCCATATGTTACATACTGTTCAGGCGGGGGCGTACATACCTCTCCCGTATCAAATTCAACGGTATATTTTTTGTACTTCCACCTTGCCGTAAGGCATATATTTTTTTCTCCCGGATATATCACCGTATCTCCCACATCATAGGTCTCTTTATCGCCTATCGGAGCGAGCCAACAGTCAAACTCTTTATTTGAGGGCGGGGTAAATTTACATCTGGGGAAAGTAAAAATATCGCCCTGACAAATTTCTTCGGTGTCCATGCTTCCGCCGCCGCCGTTCGGGTCAAAGGAAATAGTGAATATCTTGCTATAGCTTGCAGATACGGTTATATCCTTGCCCAAAGTGTATGCCATAGTCTCGCCGGGGGCGTGATAATGGTAATAGCCGCTGCTGTCTGAATAATACCATTTATAAAACCTGTAGCCGGAGGGATCGCCCGAAGTATATTCGGGGAAGGTATAAGTCTGACCGCTGTATACTTTTTCGGACGGCTGACTGCTTTGTTTAAATCGTGTGCTATAGCTGACCGTATACTGCGGGATATTTATGGAGTATACATCGGAAGTCAAGGTATAGCCGCCGCTTTTTAATACGCAGTACACGCTGCAGCCGTCCGCCCTATCGCTTACTATATGCAGGTTAAGGCGCGGGCTTGTCGTACCCGTGGCGGTCAAAAGCAAATTATTATCCGAAAAATCCTGCTGCACCCCGTCATAGCCGCGAGCATACCAGTGCCATTCGTAACTCTCTGCATTTTCGGCATCTATGTCTACATAGATATTATGACCTATCATCGGGTTTGTATCATAGGGATTGTAAGGCTGTTTCGTTATCATCGGTTTTACGGTAAAAAAATACGTCACTTTTATTGTTGTATCCGTTACCGTTATGCTGTCTAAACTGTACTTATCATCGGGAGTATCCCTCAAATCTACACTTGTAAAAGAGCCCAACATATAATAGGCATCCTTTACAGTCAAATCAATTTCAAGCGTATAATCTCTGCCAGGCTTAAACTCGGTTATTTCGACTTTGCCGCCGTAATTGTACCAATGTGCCGTCATATCGTATAGCGCAGGGCTTTCATTTACGGGATATACGGGGGAATTGCCGCATATTGGGGTAACATCGCCCGTCAGCGAAATATACTTTATAAAAGTTTTGCTTGAAATTATTTCAACTGTTTTGTTTTTCGATTCGGTATATAAAGTGCTGAATGTACTGTTCCTATCTAATTTTTTGCCGTCTATCTTTACCGTACTGGTTTCGGGTATGATAGCCGATATATTTTCTGCGCCGTAATTATAAAGCATAGTAAGGTGTATCGAGCCAATGAAGGTACCCGCATATAATTTTATATCTACACCTTTTTGCTTTGTTCCGCCGCAATCCAGATTATATATTTTTCCGCCGCTTACAATAAGCCTGCTGTCCACCGTTTCCATACCGTTTTCAACAGTACCGCCGTTTATATACATCTCGCCCCAGTTAGAAACGCTGTTATCCGCATTTGCTTTGAATGTACCGCCATTTATCGTTGTTTCGCCAAAATTGGATACAGCCACAGCATTTTCCGAAAGCGAAGTTATCGTACCTGAATTTACCGTTAATTTTCCGCCTTCGGAAACACATATCGGTTGTAATACCGAAGTCTGCAACATATCCGACCAATTATGCTGCGATACATTCGGCTCATCCGTTATATCGCAGTTGTTTATTACAAGTTCCCCGCCTTCTTCCACTTCAAAAACATTGGACGGATAATTCTTTAAATATATTTCTCCGCCTTTACCCGTTATTTCCAAATAGGCTTTTACCGTAAAAAAGTGGTTTGAAAAACTTGATGCTGCATTGTTTATTTTTAAAGCTTTCCCGTCAAGGTCAAGGTGTGTATCATACACAACATTTATATCTTTAAAACTGTCCTCGATTATATCACCGCCCAATTTGACATAACCGCCCTTTTCACAGCATTCCTTTAATTCGTCAAAGGTATATACCGTGTATGGGCCTGTGCTTGTGCCGCTGCCCGTATATGCAAACGCATAAGTCTGCATCAGCATTACCGCCGTTATTGCAAAAACAATGGCAAACAGCTTTTTCACTTTGTTCATATAATTTCCCCCTTATTTTGATTTTCTTTTGTTTTCTGCATTTCTCCGTTCTTGTTTAAGGAAGCACTGATTAATT
>DFJD01000124.1 GCA_002372875.1 Clostridiales bacterium UBA3680 | reverse complement strand
CTGCGGAATACGAATATCATTGACACCTTTTTCTCTACAGCAAGAACATGTAGCTTATATTACTTGCCTGCCGTTATAAATCACCTTAGCAGGGAAATTAAAGCAGTTTACCTCAAACAGTGTACTGTTGCTACTGTTTTTAAATACGATTGAGATATACTCCTCGTACTCAGCATCATCAATATCCAAACCGTTGTCAGTTTCATAATCCGTGTTATATTCTGCCGATATCTCTGTACCATCTTGGAATGTTATTTAATATATTCCTTCATCATGTTCGTGAATGAAATTATAAAGGAAATCAAAAATCTCGGTTTCATGTGAATTAATCATTATTTTCCTCCTTTTGGACGCGCTGGAACAACGTGTGTTCCATCTTTTGAATAATTTATGATTCCAATGGTTGTAGGGTATTCATTTCCTGTGCTTTGATCAACTTATACACCAATAACCGTCCCAAAATCAATTCTCTCTTTATTACTGCTTATCGCTTGTCCTCTTTTTCCACTTGGATAAAAAGGCACAATTATATCAATCCATTCATCCCAAGTAATAATATTGTTCATTGTATCGAGGAATATTTCTTTCTTTGTTGTTCTTTTTTTGTAGGAATATTCAATATCCGAGAATGTTAATTGCTGATTTTTCATAATAATGCTCCTTGAATTATGATAATTATATTATACCATAAATCACATAAAAAACATCTTTTTTTATAAATTTTTTGATTAAATCAGTGTTTCCTTAGATATAACAAGGTAAAAATTTTTATGGATAATCAGTATCAAATGATAAACAAGAGGCTGTAATCGGCATAATAGCGTGGGTTGTAGCCTCTTGTTTGCTTTCAACTGTCGAAAATGGGATAATAATTTGAATGTAAAGTAAAATGTCAGTTTCGAACTTTTAAATTGCGAAACTGACATTTTTTAAATGCGGCTTGTATGGTATACTAAAATAAAAGGAGTATTTAAAAAGGGGCGATTTTATTGAGAATAAAAAGAGTACTGTCTTTTATGCTTTCGGCTGTGATGCTGAGCATAAATATAAATTTAACACAGGCAAGTGAGGGGCAGGTGCTTTACGGCGATTATGTATTGATATCGAATACAAGTCTTCAAAGGAGTATTATTCGGGAGATTCAAACCTTGACGGCAAGACGGATATACGCGATGCAATATCGGCACAGAAAATCGGTTTTGCATACGGCAATTTTGCAAGTTATACCACCGATGTTGATAAAGATAATAAAATAACAAAAGCAGATGCTGCGGCAATACTTAAAAATATAGCTGCATAATTTTTAAGGGGCTGAAATATGCCCCTTTTTTCAGAGTTATGCACCGGAGGGGATATATTATGGAACAAAAAAAATCAAATAAAGGCTGTCTGATAGGGTGCGGCTGTCTGACATTGGTGATATTGGCGGTGATACTTTTACTTATCATTTGGATAATGTCGGGCGAAGATAAGCCGACATTTACGCATAATGAGATAACCGTTGAGGACAAGCGTGAAAACTATACCGATCTGAGCGGTGACAGTGCGGAAACGACTTTGATGATATATATGATAGGCTCAGACCTTGAAAGCGAGAACGGAAGCGCATCAAAAGACATTGACGAGATACTTGCCGCCGATACTTCCGGATTAAATATTACTTTGCAGACGGGCGGCACAAAGACGTGGCATAGTCCGCACATAGAAAGCGGTGTAACACAGCGTCATGTCATACAGAACGGAAAAATAAGCCTTGCGGAAGATATGGGTACTGCGTCTATGACAGAACCCGACACACTTTCGGAGTTTATAAAATGGTCGGCAAAGAGCTATCCCGCTGAAAGAAATATTCTTGTTTTCTGGAACCACGGCGGCGGGTCGATGCTTGGCTTCGGTGTTGATGAATATCACGAGGACGAAACGCTTGAACTGTCGGAGATAGGCAAAGCGCTTGGCGAAAGCGGAGTAAAATTTGATATAGTGGGCTTTGATGCCTGCCTTATGGGTACACTTGAAACGGCGTATATGCTTGAACCCTATGCGGACTACCTTATTGCTTCGGAAGAAACGGAACCGGGCACGGGCTGGTTCTATACAAACTGGGTGAGCAGACTTTCGGGCAACACGGTCATAGACTCGGTCGAACTTGGCAAGATAATAGTTGACGATTATATTGAAGGTCCCGATTCGAGCTTCTGGGATACAAATACGCTTTCCGTGACCGATCTTTCGGAAATACCCTATACTTATCAGACTTTAAGCACATATATGAATAACTCGGCACAAAAGATGAACGAGCTTTACGGCAGTATATCAAATGCAAGAGCCAACGCAAAAGATTTTGGTGACGGCTATTTTGAACAGATAGATATTTTATCCTACGTTACAAGGCTTGACGGCATAGAGGGCAAGCAGGAGGTTATAGATGCAGTCTCAAGTGCGGTAAAGTATTCCAACAGCTCCACTTACGAGGCGAACGGACTTGCCATGTATTTCCCATATATTGGGCCCGAATACTATGAAGAAACGGCAGAAGATATGCAAATATACGGTTTCAATGAATATGAACCGTTTTTTGATAAGTTTCTTACCATAATGACAGACGGACAGGTGGCGGCAAACAACAGCCAAAACGAAAATTATTCTTCAACTGCGGCGGCAGACTTCCTCGAAAACCTGCATAATGCTTCATGGTACCACGAAAATGAGAGTGCGGAATATTTTAATGATGAGTTTGAACTTAGCGAATATGAAGAATTGGAAATCTTTGAAAAGGACGGACACTATGCTCTTTCTATGAGTGAGAAAGATTGGGAGAATATAACAGACATAGGTTTGCAAGTGCTTATAGATGACGGCGAAGGCTATATAGACCTCGGACAGGACAGCGTGTACAGTTTTGATGATGACGGGGATCTGATAGTTGATTTTGATAATACATGGGTAGCCCTGAACGGACAGACCGTCCCGTTTTACACGGAATATTATCTGGAGGAGGGCGATAAATATGTAAACTACGGCTATGTTCCCGCAACACTCAATGACAGTGAAGAAATAGAGATAATGATCTATTGGGATTCGGAACATCCCGAAGGTTATGTTACGGGCTATCGCAGGGCACATGTTGAAAACACACTTGCCGCACCTCAAAAAGGTCTTAAACAATTCAATGACGGTGATGTATTGGATTTTTCGTGTGACTTTTATGATTACAACAGTGAATTTGTGGGTGTTTATTCATTCGGAGAGTCAATAACATACAACGGAGAATTAAAAGTAAGCTATGAGGATATAGGAGAAAACGATACTCTGTTCTATTACAATCTGACGGATATATATAATAACACCTATACTACAGAAACTGTAGCTTATTAAGGAAGCGCTGATTAATTC
>DFJD01000079.1 GCA_002372875.1 Clostridiales bacterium UBA3680 | reverse complement strand
TCCCCCGCTTCTAAAGCGGGGGTGCTTACTTAAAATTCAGTGGGTCAGCACTTTTGCTGCGCAAAAGCCGGGCTGCGCCCGTCCGCATCAATCTTTGCGGTGCAATGTCAGCACTTTTGCTGCGCAAAAGCCCGGCAAAGCCGGTCCACATCTATCTTTGTGGTGCAATGTCCAAGCTCCCACTGAATTTGGAATTGCTTGCAATTCCGTTTGTTATGAGTATTTAGCAGAAATTTATTTCTGCGGAATACGAATATCATTGACGGAAACATCGATTAATAATCAGTGGTTAAAAATTTTTAAATTTTATTATTGCATTACAAAAACAACTGTGCTATAATATCCCCGGTGATGGTTAGACTTCACTAACATATATGTTATTTGTTTCTTACCTATACTTATAAAACCACGGAAACATCCATTTCCAAATACAATGGAGGCAATTATGAATAGATCGCATGTGAGATTGCTTTTGCTTTTCTCTGTGTTCATGCTTGTTTTCAGTCTGCCTTTGAATGCCTTTGCTCTTTCAAGAGACGAGCTTGCCGTTGCCAGAGATCATTACAATAACTGGAATCAGGTTGCCGAAGATATGAAGCAGTGGATAGATCAAGCCGATGTTGATTATCGCGCAGGTGATCCGGCAAATGCCACAGCCGACGTAAACAAAGCCTATTACGGCTTCTACGAAACCGTAGGCTTTGAAAGAACGGTTATGGCGTATATTTCCGGAAGCAGAGCCTCAGCTGTGGAACTGCAGTTTACAAAATGCAAGTCCGCCATAAGAGACTCAAAGAGTGCCGACGATGTCAAAGCCGAGCTTGACACTCTTTATTCAATGCTCAAAGAGGACGCCGACAAGCTTGACGGAGTTAGCGGAAACTCATCCGAAAGTAATCTATCTGCTGAAATAGAAGATAGCCTTAAGGAACTGGAACAAGCTGTTTCGGAGGGAAAAAACACTGATGAGATACAGTCGCGTGTAAAGGAACTCAGAAGTGTCCTTGAACAGAACGCAGGCAACATTTCAAACGGAGAGACCTCTTCCCAAGGAAGCTCTTCGGCAGATGTGGCAACATTTTTCGCTTGCTTCGGTATTCTTTTAAGAGAGGGCTTTGAAGCGATTCTCATCGTAGGCGCGATAATAGCCTATTTGGTAAAATCGGGCAACAAAGACAAGCTTATGTCCGTGTACTTGGGCGCGATATTTGCAATAATAGCAAGCTTTGTTTCGGCATGGCTGTTAAATCTGCTTAAGATCGCAAACGGAGCAAATCAGGAGATAATAGAAGGTGTGACAGCACTTATTGCCGTTGTCATTTTGTTCTATGTATCCAACTGGATGGTATCAAAAGCAGAATCCGAAGCCTGGTCAAGATATATAGAGGGTAAAGTAAAATCTTCCGTAGGAAAAGGAAGTATGTTTGCTCTCGGTTTTACTGCTTTTCTTGCCGTTTACAGAGAGGGTGCGGAAGTTATACTTTTCTATCAGCCCCTTCTTGCGGGAGCAAAAAGCACGGCACCTATATGGGGCGGCTTTGCCTTAGGCTGTGTTTGTCTTGTGGTGGTTTATGTGCTTATAAGGTATATGTCCGTTAAACTTCCTCTTAAGCCCTTCTTTCTGGGAACGAGTATTTTAATGTTTATAATGAGTATCTCGTTTTTGGGTGCGGGTATCAAAGAACTTATGGAAGGAGACGTTATTCGTTCCTATCACGAAGTACCCTTCATACCTTCAAATCAGGTGCTTGAGGCACTGGGAATATATCCTTGCCTTGAAACCCTTATACCACAGCTAATACTTCTTGTCATAACGATAATAACCTTTGTTATACAGGTAAAAAAGAACAAAAAGCTCGCCAAGGAAAAATAATCTCCCCGGCAGCAAAACAACATTGCTATTTAAGAGCAAGGAAAACACCGATCAATTCGCTTGAAACATATTTGCGATAATATTACCCAAATATGCGAATGATTAATTAATCGGTGCTTCCTTAAAGCTCTATAAAATAAGGAGGATAAAAAATGAAATTCAAGAAAGTACTTGCAATGACAACAGTAGCTGCAATGGTTGCGGCTATGTCAGCTTGTTCTTCAACAAACAGCTCATCTTCAACAGACAACAGCTCTAACGCAGCTGCACAGACAGCAGATTCTGCAGCTCAGCCCGCTGCGGAAGAAACCACAGCTCAGGCAGCAGCTGCTCCTGCAGCAGCAGCTCCCGGTGAGGCAGCAGGTTTCACCGAATACCCCATTTCCGATCAAAACGAGACAGAGGTAGAGGTTATGCCCGGCGTTAAGCTCAACGTTGCAGGTGTTTACTTCCAGCCTGTTGATTACTATCCTGCAGGTGCCGCTCCCGGTGCTGCCGACAACGATATCCATATCGAGGCCGACATCTCCGGCGGCGAAGGTTCCGACAAGCTCGGTTACGGTGTGGGCGACTGGATCCCCTATTTAACGGTTGACTACTCCGTAGTAGATGAATCCGGTGCGGAAAAGGCTTCCGGTACATTCATGGAAATGAATGCTTCCGACGGTCCTCACTACGGTGCTAACATCAAGCTTCCCGATGCAGGTACATATACATGTAAGTTCACTATCCACAGCCCCGAGGAGAATGGTTTCCTTATCCACATGGGCGAGGAGACAGGCCCCGAGGTTCAGGAATTCTGGAAAGAGCCCGTTACGGTTGAGTTTGCAAACTGGAACTACGAAGGACCTGTTCAGCAGTAATAAAATCTTTATCATGATACCGGCTTTGCCGGCAAAACTTCTCTTTTTTATTTTGGTATACGCACTCTTTTTAGAGTGCGTATATTGGTATAGAAGAACAGTTACCTATGGGTACCTTCGATATGATTTTCGGTGGTATCCACTTCAAATAAGGAGACTTTAATATGGCAAAATACTTTTCGGAGATCACTCAGACTTTTATGCCCATGGGGCTTTTACTTGCCTTGTTATATGCATTTATGTCTGTCTCCGTAAAAAAACACATCGGGAAGCAGTTTGCTATATCCTGTGCAACGGGTCTTTTACTCTCTTTCATAATGGGATATTTCAAAGATTTTACCGACAAGGTCAATACGGGACTTTGGAATTTGAGAATATTTTTCGTTTCGGTTCCTGCCCTTGTTGTATTTATTGTTTTTGCCCTTCCCGTAATAAAGAAAAAAATACCGAAAGTAAGCGAGCTCTTTTTAAGAATATCTTTTTCGCTGCTGGTAATTACATATATTTTTTACACCATGCCCGATGTTCTGTTTGCCCCGAGGCATTTTATGCTTGCAGGGCAAAGTATCGTAAGCACGGAATTTTTGTTTAAGCTTATAGGATATATTGCCGCAATACTTCTTGTGGCGGTTACAGCCTTTACACTTTACAAAGTTGCCGTCACGATAAGCGGTGGTGCTCTTTTTTCAATAACAGCCTCTGTCACGGTCATAAATGCCGTAAATCAAATAATGATGGGACTTAGCTATTTAAGTGCAAAAAGAGTTATAAAGCTTTCAAACGGTCTTTTTAAGGCTATGGCTTGGGTAAAAAACAATTCCGACCCCATAACATTGTTGATGTGCGCTGCAGCCTTCATCATTCCCGTTACGGTATGGATAATGAGCGTAAGGCAAAAAGAAAAATACGACAATCCCGCTCAGCACAGAAAAATCAAGGCAAAATGGAGAAAAAGAAGGATAAACGCCGCAACGGTAACGGTCTGCTTCATTCTTACCCTGCTTAATTTTACGGCAGTAAAGGCATACGTAAACAAGCCGGTGGAAATAAGCCCAAGCGAAGAATTTGAATTCAGGGACAACACCATACTTGTTCCCCTCTCTCAGGTCGAAGACGGAGATCTCCACCGTTTTACTTACACAACAAAAGACGGGATAGGCATACGATTTATCGTTATCAAAAAGCCCGGAGGCTCAAGCTACGGTATAGGTCTTGATGCCTGCGAAATATGCGGTGAAACAGGCTACTATCAAAGAGGCGAACAGGTAATATGCAAGCTTTGCGATGTTGTCATGAACACAAGCACCATAGGCTTTAAAGGCGGCTGCAACCCGATACCTTTTGAATACAAAGTAAGCTCGGGCTATATACAGATAGCACCCGAAGCTCTTGAAATGCATAAAAACAGATTTAAATGAGGTGAGAAGATGTTCTTTAGAATGGTAAAGGGAGCCCTTTTCAGACAAAGGGGCAAAATGCTTATGATCGCCTTCACAATAGCCCTCGGAGCATCTCTTGCTACAGCCATGCTCAACGTAATGCTCGATGTGGGAGACAAGGTCAATCAGGAGCTTAAGGCATACGGCGCAAACATAAGGGTCGTTCCCCAGGGTCGTGCGGTAATCAGTCAAATGTATGATGTTGAAGGTGAGGAAAACGCACAGTCGCAATATTTGGCGGAAAACGAACTCGGAAACATAAAAACGATATTTTGGGCATTCAATATAGTTGATTTTGCTCCCTTTCTTGATACACAATGCACCCTTAACTCCGAAAAGGAGAATATCAAAGTTACCGGTACCTGGTTTACCCACCATCTCAGTCTTCCCACGGGGGAGGAGCTTGATGCGGGTATGGTAAGCCTTCGCTCATGGTGGGAAATTGACGGAACATGGATAGATGACAACAAAGACCCCAATGTAAAAGAGGCTATGGTAGGTGCCGACATTGCCCGTAAATACGGTTTAAAGCCCGGCGACACATTAAAGCTAAGCTGCGGCAAAAAGGCGGAAAATGTAAATATAAAGGCGGTTTTCTCCTCCGACGGAGAAGAGGACTCGGTTATATACGTTCCTCTTGCCCTTGCACAGATGCTTTCGGATAAGAAAGGTCTTGTCAGCTCTATTGATGTGTCGGCTCTTACCACACCCGATAACGAACTGGCAAAAAAGGCAGCGCAAAAAGGCCCTTCCTCCCTTTCAAAAAGCGATTACGAAACATGGTATTGTACGGCTTATTCAAGCTCTATCTGCTATCAGATACAGGAGGTAATAACAAACAGTGTTGCCTCGCAGGTAAGACAGGTTACCGAATCGGAGGGTTCCATCCTCGAAAAAACACAGCTTTTGATGCTGCTTATAACGATATTGAGCCTTATAGGTTCAGCCCTCGGTATATCAAACCTTGTTACCGCCTCTGTTATGGAAAGGAGCAAGGAAATAGGTCTTTTAAAGGCAATAGGTGCAAATGACGGTCCTATTTCGGGTCTTATACTTACCGAAATAATTATTACCTCAATATTCGGAGGAATAATAGGTTACTTTGTAGGTCTGGGCTTTGCGCAGATAATAGGTCATACCGTTTTTAACTCGGCTATAGATATTAAACCTATGGTCATTCCCATTGTTGCCGTGCTCGTGGTCACGGTCACCCTTGTGGGCTCTCTTCCTGCGGTAAAAATGCTCCTCGGGCTAAGACCTACGGAAGTTTTACACGGACGTTAAGGAAGGCGAAAAAATGAAAAAACAAAAGATGTTCTTAAGAATGATAACGGCATCTCTTTTCAGACGCCGTTCAAGAATGCTGGTAGCACTGCTTGCCATTGCAATAGGTGCTACAATTTTATCGGGTCTTGTTACCATATACTATGATGTCCCCCGTCAAATGGGTGCACAGATGAGAAACTACGGCGCCAACATGCTTTTTTTGCCTGCCTCAAACGACGACCCCGTAACCATGGAGGATATCAAAGAGGGAATAAGCAAAATAAAAAAGGATGAGCTTATAGGCTTTACCCCCTACAGATATGAAACCGTAAGAATAAACGAACAACCTATAATGCTTGCGGGCACGGATATCGAAGCTACAAAACTTACAAGTCCCTACTGGCATATAGAAGGGGAATATCCCACAGACAGCACACAAATGCTTATGGGGAAGGAAATTGCCCAAATTCTCGATGCCAAAACGGGAGACAGTTTTACCGTAACCTACTCAAAGGAGGTTACCGACCTTTCAAAAGAGCAGACCGACGAACAGGCAAAAAATGCCGATTCCACACTTTCCCTTTCGGTTTCGGGAATACTTGAGACAGGAGGAAACGAGGAAAAATATATCTACACGGATATGTCGGTACTAAACGAACTTACGGGTGAACTCGGCGGCATAGACCTTGCGGAATTGTCCGTAAACACAAGCGCGGAAGGTCTTAAGGATTACCTTTCAAAAACCGCCTCCGATAAAATAGCGCCCAAACTTGTTAAAAAAGTAGCCTCCTCCGAGGCTTCCGTACTGACAAAACTGCAAGCCCTTGTTTTCCTTGTAACGAGCGTAGTGCTTGCCCTTACAATGGTATGCGTGGCGACCACAATGACGGCGGTCGTTACCGAAAGAAGAAAGGAAATAGGCCTAAGAAAGGCGTTAGGTGCTCCCAATTCAAGCATAATTCTTGAATTTATGGGCGAAGGTCTTCTTTTGGGCGGTTTTGGAGGTCTTTTGGGTTCGGCTATGGGTTACGCCTTTGCAAGATATGTAAGCATGAATGTATTCAATTCCTCAATAGATTTCAAAATATTGCTTGTGCCCGTAACAATGGCGGTTTCGGTGCTTGTAACGGCTCTTGCCTGTATTCTTCCGGTAAGAAGCGCGACCGACGTAGACCCGGCAATAGTACTTAAGGGAGAGTGACGATACAATGAGTTTATTGGAAGTTAAAAATATATCGAAAATATACGGCAGCCTGAAAGCACTTGACAATGTGAGCCTGAAGGTGGAAAAAGGTGATTGGCTTGCCATAATGGGGCCTTCGGGCTCGGGCAAAAGCACAATGATGAATATTATAGGTGCCATGGACAAGCCCACCCTCGGTCAGGTCATACTTGACGGAAAGGATATTTCAAAAGAAAGTTCCAAAAGTCTTACACAAATAAGAAGAGATAAAATAGGACTTATATTTCAACAATTTCACCTTGTAAATTATTTGACGGCGCTTGAAAATGTAATGGTGGCTCAGTACTATCATTCCATTCCCGACGAAAAAGAAGCTATGGAGGCTCTTGAAAGAGTGGGTCTTGCCGACAGGGCAAAGCACCTTCCCGCACAGCTCTCGGGAGGAGAACAGCAAAGAGTGTGTATAGCAAGGGCGCTTATAAACTATCCCGAAATAATACTTGCCGACGAACCTACGGGAAACCTTGACGAGGCCAACGAAAATATGGTGATAGATATTTTTCGACAGCTTCATAAAGACGGCAGTACCCTTATAGTGGTAACTCACGACCCCGAGGTTGCCGAGGTCGCGCAAAAAACCATAGTGCTTGAGCACGGAAAGGTTGCAAGGGAGGTAATAAACAATGAAAAATAAAATAATCATGCCCATAGTATTATTCATGCTCTCTACGGGCTGTTCCGCCGCGGGAAACTACACTCCCGGAACATACACGGGAGAATGTGCCGAAAACGAAGACGGAGATTATGCCGTTGTTGAACTTACAATAGGTGAGGATAATAAAATAACCGCAGTTGATTTTAAATCCTACGAAAAAGGCGGAAAGCTCAAGGATGCCGACTACGGAAAGCAAGACGGAAAAATAGCCAATCAAGACTATTATAACAAAGCTCAGGCGGCTATGGAAGCTGCCGAGGGCTACAGACAGAAATTTCTTGAAACGGGAGACTTAGGTGCGGTCGAGGCTGTAAGCGGAGCCACCCTTTCATACGATCAATTTACCGAATGTGTGGATATAGCCCTTTCAAAGGCGGAAGCAAAATGATAAAGCCCATTGTTACGGCTGTTTTGACCATCTGCTTTATTACGGTTTGCGGTATTCTTATAAGCGATCCTCCCTCTTTTCTTGATGCCCTATCCTCGGCAACAAAAAAAGAGGTAACACAAAGCGATGATGATATGTTTATTATAGGAGTGTCAAAGTACCACGATGGTGTTGTTTTCGATGAAAACGGCATTAAGGGAAAAATGACGGTCTCCCTTTCCGAAGAAAACGATATCTCTCCCCTGCTAAGCGACGGGGAGGATATCGTTTTTAAAAAATATCCCGACATAATGTTCAGATCCAGACTTATATCGGGAAAATATGATGTGTTCGTGATAAGTGAAAAATATATCGACATTGAGATCGTAAAAAACCTCGGTCAATACAAAAAAATCTCCCGATCGGAAATCGGAGAGCTGTTGTAGAGCACATATCGAAAGCAGTCAATATTTTTTAATTCATCCCCTCGCTTTTGAAGCGAGGGACCTCTTTATTTGGATTATACCCTTGCATTCCTATCGGTTTTGTAATATAATCATTGGAAAAATCATTGGAAAAATCTAAGTAAATAATGGAGACTAAAATGAACAGTATAAATCAGCTACCATTTAAAAACGTTTTGAAGCACCCCGTAAGAACGGGAATGCTTCTTCTTATGACCGTATTTCTTTCATTTTCCGCCTTTGCGGGCACACTTATAATAAAAAGCCTTCAAGGCGGCATTGACTCTCTGAATTCAAGGCTCGGAGCGGATATAATAGTCGTGCCGCGAAATGCGCAGCAAGGCCTTCAATCAATACTTTTACAAGGTGTGCCCGGATATTTCTACATGGATAAATCGGTTACCGAAAAAGTAAGTAAGGTCGACGGTATCGAAAAAATGACATCACAGTATTTTCTCGCCTCCATAGGTGCAAACTGTTGTTCGATGCCCATTCAGATAATAGGTTTCGATCCCGATACGGATTTTTCCGTCAAACCCTGGCTTGAAAAAAGCTTTAACGGCACTCTTGCAGATAAGCAGATAATAGTCGGACACAAGGTAAATGCTTTCGAGGGTGAACAGCTCAGATTTTACGGAGTGGTTTGCGATGTTGCGGGAAAACTTGACGAAACGGGAACAGAGCTTGACAACGCCGTTTATTGCAACGAGAGCACTATTAAAACTCTTATAAAAGCCTCTGAGGAGATGGGTGTAAACGTTCTTACAAAAGCCGATCCCGACACACTTATCTCTTCACTTATGATAAAGGTAAAAGACGGCTACGATATACAAAAAGTCGCCGACTATATAAATGTTCACGTTAAAAGAGTGGAAGCCGTAAAAACACAAAGCATGATAGAGGGTATAAGCGACTCTCTTGAAAGGCTCTCCTTTGTGGTAAGTGCGCTTGTGGCAACCAACTGGGTAGTGGTGCTTATCATGCTGCTTATCACCTTTTCGATGGTCATAAACGAAAGGAAAAGGGAGTTTGCCATTCTCAGGGTCATAGGCTCCTCCAAAAGATCCCTTGCAAAAACCGTACTTTTCGAGGCGGTCATCATCGGTGTTGTGGGCGGAGGTTTGGGAGTATTGCTCTCAAGCGGTGCCGTTACGATGTTTTCAAAGGCGATAGAGAAAAAACTCGGTCTTCCCCTTCTTCTGCCCTCCTTCGAGGAACTTATGTGCTATGCGGGGCTTACTGTGCTGCTGTGTGCCGTCGTTGCTCCCGTAACGGCTGCTCTTTCGGCTTACAGAGCGAGCAAAGTTGATGCCGGAACGGTACTTAGGGAGGAATAAAATGAAGGTCATCGGAAAAGACATAAGTAAGTCATATTTCAGAGAAACAAAGGAAGCAAATTATTTCCATGCCGTGGAAAAAACGGATTTTGAGCTTGAACAGGGCAAGATAACCGAAATTATGGGAAGGTCGGGAAGCGGAAAAAGCACGCTTTTGAATATAATGAGCGGTCTGCTTGCTCCCTCGGAAGGAAACGTTTTCCTTGGAGATACCGATCTGTATTCTCTTAACGACAAAAAACTTTCAAAGCTGAGAAACGAAAATTTCGGCATAATTCCCCAGGGGCATACGGGCATAGCAAGCTTGAATACCCTTGAAAACATCCTTCTGCCCGTGCTTTTATACAAAAAAGCAAGCGAGGAAACAACTCAAAGAGCAAACCGGCTTATAGAAACCGTCGGATTGAAAGGACTTGAAAAAGCATATCCAAAAGAGCTATCCGGCGGAGAGTTAAGAAGAATGGCCATCGCAAGAGCGCTTATAATGCAGCCGAAGGTGATTTTTGCCGACGAACCTACAGGCGACCTTGACGATGAGAACACGGAAACCGTGCTTAAGCTTTTAAGACAGACAGCCGATGAGGGTATTGCCGTTATGCTCGTTACACACGAGGCACAGGCGGAAAAATATGCCGATGTTGTCTACAAAATGGACGGCGGAAAATTAAGGAAGCACTGATCAATTCACTTGAAGCAGATTTGAGATAATATTATCGCAGACAAGGAAAAGACCCGATGGCATAACCCCTCCCCACCTTGGGGAGGGGAACAGTTGCCGACACATAACATTTTCCTGTTGGTGGTTTGATTTAATGTATCACGAAAATTTCCTCAATAAAAAACGGAGGAGTACATACGTTCTCCCCTCCCCAAGGTGGGGAGGGGCAGGGGGTGAGGTTGTAAACACCAAATTTTGAAAGGTAACAACCTCGACACCGGATCGGGGCAACACAATGCTCTATCACTTTTGCTTTGCAAAAGCCGACTTTGCTGTTGCATGTCATTGCGGTGAATTGGTAGAACCATACGATGTAACGGAAGCTACCAAACAAGATATATTCAAAATGGGAGTATAACCTCCACTCATTTGGAGAATAGTCGCCACATAACATATTGCCGTTGGCGGTTCGTTTTTCTGCTGTGTGTCCTAATTTACAACCTCACCCCTAACCCCTCCCCACCTTGGGTAGGGGAACAGTTGCCGATGCATAACATTTTTCTGTTGGCAATATGATTTAACAAACTAGACTATGCATTTTTTTATTGTATTTTTTAGTATTTATCGAGGTTTGAAACTAATTTCGGTGTAGGAAGTTTAAGTGATTTATTGTAAAAATTTTTCTTCATTATTTCCATCAATGTCACATTTATAAAATCCCTCTTTACCGTTCTCTTCAGTAACATACCTATAAGTGATTGTACCCCCATATATATTAATAGTAGTAATGTTGCCTTCTACTAGTTTGATATTTTCATTTGTGGACAAATTCATTTTATATAAAGACCCTTTATCACTTTGGTTTCTATAAAACAAGTAATTATTGTATATATTAATATTTTCACAGTAAGTATTAGTTATGAAGGTGACATCATTTGTATCAATATTTAAGGCGTATAATTTACTTGATAAATTATCTGTATCAAATATAAAGTTTTCTTTTGTAGTAAAATACAAGTTATTATTCCATATAGATAAACTCAAAATAGACATATTAAGTAATTTAATTTTATTGCCATCGTTTATATTCATAACATACAATTTATCATTATCATAATTATTAATGTAGTAAATATTGTCTTTATAAACTATAAATTCATCTATGCCATTTAAAATTAATTTTTTACCGAATCCATTAAGATCCGATTTATATAGTTGTACAGCATCACTTTTATTATTATATAATTGATAAAAAATACATTTATCGGTTACAATTAAATAATAAACTTCTTGTGTTATAATTGTAGTATCAAATAATCCGTCTGTCCTAACCTTATGTACCTTTCCCGGAGAACCTGCTGTATAGTATACATAATTATTTATAACGTTTATATTATATGCGTAAGTACTACTTAATTTTTTATTAATAATACCATCTGTTTTATATAAATGATCATTATCAATATGATTAGTATAATATATATTATCCTTATATTCGCAGATCAATCCATCGTTATTTAGGTTTCCAATAGTATTACCATAATAACTTACAATAATGTGAGATTTGCTGCAACTGATAAAAAAAGATAAAGTAACTATAAACAGTAACACAGTCAATGATATTCGTATTCCGC
>DFJD01000033.1 GCA_002372875.1 Clostridiales bacterium UBA3680 | reverse complement strand
GATTAATTAATCAGTGTTTCCCAAGATTTAAGGAGATATAAAACGTTATGAAGTTAGGAATCGTCGGCTTACCGAATGTCGGTAAAAGTACCTTGTTTAATTCCCTTGCAGGAGGCGGAGCAGAGGCTGCAAATTATCCTTTTTGCACAATTGACCCTAATGTCGGAGTTGTTCCCGTCCCCGATAAAAGACTTGATGTACTTGAACAGATGTACAATTCAAAAAAGAAAACTCCCGCGGTTATCGAATTTGTGGATATTGCCGGCCTTGTTAAGGGTGCAAGCAAAGGAGAAGGTTTAGGTAACAAGTTTTTATCGCATATCAGAGAAGTAGATGCAATAGTCCATGTTGTAAGATGCTTTGAAGATACCAACATCGTAAGAGATAATCCGATTGACCCGGTTTCGGATATTGAAACCATAGAGCTTGAACTCATTTTATCGGACCTTGAAGTAGTCGAAAAGAGAATTGCCAAAACTCAAAAAATGGCAATGAATGATAAATCTTTGGCTAAAGAGGTGGAAATTTTAAAAAGAATTAATGAATGCCTTGAAGAAGGAAAAAATGTCCGTACTCTTGATTTTGATGAGGATGATGCTCCTTTTGTCGATTCATTAACTTTATTGAGTAATAAACCCGTTCTTTATGCTGCAAATGTAGATGAAAACGATATGGTCGATGACGGAGAAAACAACGAATATGTTGCAAAAGTCAAAGAATTTGCATCAAAAGAAGGTTCGGGAGTGTTTGTTGTTTGTGCCAAAATCGAAGAGGAACTCTCTGAGCTTGATGAAGATGAAAAGAAAGAATATCTTGCCGATTTGGGCTTAAAAAGCGGCGGCCTTGAGAAACTCATAAATGCAGGTTATTCTCTTTTGGAGTTGATAAGTTATTTAACAGCCGGAGAACAAGAAGTAAGAGCATGGACGATCAAAAACGGAACTAAAGCACCTCAGGCAGCAGGTAAAATACATTCCGATTTTGAAAGGGGCTTTATTCGAGCAGAGGTAGTAACCTATGAAGAACTTGTAAAATTAGGCTCAATAGCAGCAGCAAAGGAAGCAGGCGTATACAGAAGTGAAGGAAAGGAATACATCGTTAAGGATGGAGATGTTATTCTTTTCAGATTTAATGTATAAATTGATCGGTGCTTCATTAAGGAAATAAAATGGAGGTTTGAATAAAATGCCTTTTATAGATGTTAAAACAGTAAAAAAATTGACCGATGATCAGAAAGATGAGCTTAAAACACGATTAGGCAGGGCGGTTTCTCTTATAGGTAAATCCGAAGGTTATTTAATGGTAGGTATCAATGACGGATATACTCTATATTTCGGAGGTAATAAACTTGATGACGGAGCCTTTGTTTCCGTAAATCTTTTCGGAGCATCATCGTCACAGGCTTATTCTGCAATGACAGGTGAGATTTGTAATATTTTGTCGGATATTATCGGCACAGCCGGAAACAAAGTTTATGTTACCTATGGAGAATTCAAGAACTGGGGATGGAACGGAAGTAATTTCTGATGAAAAACTATTTTAAGATATTTTTATTCATATTATTTACTTTTATTTTCTCTTCGGCTGTTTACGGAGGTACCGATAAAATAAAGGATACCGACTTATACTGTGAGCTTGAAGGCGGAAAAGTATATTACAATAAATCGGGGGTTATTACAGGTGCCGAAACATCTGTTGTGTTAAGAGATGTTCCTATGGAAATTGACGGTACCGTAATAACTTGTATCGGTCCTTTTGCTTTTAATAATTGTGACCTTGTTTCCGAGCTTGCAATGCCCGAAACTCTTGAAAAAATAAGTGTTGCAGCCTTTGCAAATTGCACACAGCTAAAAAAGATCATAATCCCTGCTACTGTTAATACTATTGAAGCACAGGCGTTTTTTAATACGCCAAATAATATGGTTATTTTTTGCGAGCCGGGTTCATACACGGATGATTATGCAAAACAAAGCCATATATCAAGAACATATACCGGAGAAACAATACTCCTTGATGATGATACCGAAAAGCAGTCGGTGAAATTAAACGGCGGCAATGATAACAACTCCGAAAGTAGCGACAAAAGTAATAATACATCCCTTTTTGTTGTGTTAGGTGTCGGTATAGTTGCGGTTATTGTTTTTATAGTAAGCATAGTTACCATTGGTGTAAAAAAAGAAAGCCTTAGAAAGTGAAAAGGCTTTCTTTTTTTTTGAAAATATTATCCCAAGGCAACATCTAACATCATCATAAGTGTAAACCCGGTAGAAAATGTAAGAGCCCCTATATTTGTATGTTCTCCGGTACTCATTTCGGGGATCAATTCCTCAACAACAACATAGAGCATAGCACCCGCGGCAAAACTTAAAAGATAAGGAAGGGCGGGGAGAATGAGATTTGTTGCAAAAATCGTTAATATTGCTCCCAAAGGCTCTACCGCACCTGAAAGGACACCGTATAAAAAAGCTTTTTGCTTTGTTTCGCCCTCGGATCTGACAGGCATGGATATTATAGCACCTTCGGGAAAGTTTTGTATTGCTATTCCCAAAGCAAGCGCGGCGGCTGAGCCTGCCGTAATTCCGTTAGTTCCGTTCAGAAGACCTGCATACACTACACCGACAGCCATTCCCTCGGGAATATTGTGAAGTGTTACGGCAAGTACAAGCATGGTTGTCTTAGCAAGTTTACTTCTCGGACCCTCCGCTTTATTGGCAAACATATGCAGATGTGGTATTAAATTGTCAAGAATAAGCAAAAAAATGATACCGAGCCAAAATCCCACAACTGCAGGAATAAAAGATATTTTACCCATTTTTTCGCTAAGCTCCATTGAAGGAAGCAAAAGACTCCATACAGAGGCTGCCACCATTACACCTGCGGCAAAGCCCATAAGAGCACGTTGTATTTTTTCATTGAGCTTATTTTTCATAAAGAAAACACAGCCCGAGCCTATAGCAGTTCCCAAAAAAGGAATTATTAGACCGCATAATATATTAAATGAAATCATAATTTCTCCCGATTTATTTTTTACGGTATCATTGACGCCTTGCATCAATAACTGAAATTGCAGCAGAGAACAAACTTTCATCGATTCCCTTTATATCTTTTCTGTTGGCTTTTATTATACCTTTTATCATTTCTCTTGAGGTTTTCTCATCATATTTGCATTTGTTTTTCACCACAACAATTCCGCTTGTGTTAACAAAGCCCTTTATTTGCACTTCTCTGGCATATATCAATGGCCTTATGCTTATCAATCCGGTTTTGTCAAGTTTTGTTACGGGCTCAAAACAATTTATTCTCCCCTCGTAAAAAAGCGACATTAGCAACGTTTCAATCAAATCATCTTTGTTATGCCCCAAAGCAATTTTGTTGCATTTAAGCTCAACAGCTTTATTGTTCAGAGCACCTTTCCTAAGTTTGGAGCAAAGAGAGCAGGGGTTTTTCTCTTTTTTTATATCGAAAACGATTTCAGCTATTTTGGTTTGCACAATGTTATGATTTATACCCAAAGATCTGCATAGTTCCGTTATCGGTGAAAAATCCATATCAAGTCCCATATCTATGGTTATTGCTTCAATACTGAAATTCTTGTAAAACTTTTTTAGTAAAGCCAAACCGTAAAGCAAACACAGAGAATCTTTACCACCGGAAACACCAACAGCAATTCTGTCACCGTCTGATATCATATTGTACTTTTCACAAGCTTGTCTTATCAAGCTCAATAAATATTGAGTTTTCATTTTTATACCTATATCTACTTTTTATTAATAATTATATTATAGCATACAATGAATATATAGTAAACATAAATAAATTTTAGTGTTTATATAAATTTTTGATTATAAACGATTCAATTATGAGTGACTATATTAGATATTGCATTAAAAGATTTATTATAGTAAACTAAAGCAACAACGTTGTTGATAACAAGATAACGAAGCTTATTTATGCGTTGTTTGTGTTTTCGATGATAGTTCGGTTTCAGATTGTAATGTTCTCACTTTCTCAAACGGCTGACAGATTATATCTCAATTCACCTTTAAGGGTGGGAACGAAATTTTATGTTGACTTTATTGTGAAAATGTAATACAATTGTAATAATACAAAGAAGTAAAATTTTTGTAAATCTTAAGGGAAAGGGTTGACAGGATATGCAAAAGGCTATATTCTCAAGCAAGCAAGCAAGCAAGCAAGCAAGCAAGCAAGCAAGCAAGCAAGGCATAACTGCGCCCTTTTTACGATTAAATGCTCTGAACATAACGCACTTGATGGGATAGATGTGTCCTTTTTGAGTGCGTTTTTTTTATTTAAGGCCACCTCAAAAAAATCCTCTGCGTTCCGATTCAAAGCAATTTTTAGAGGTGTTCTTAAGCGAAAGGAGAAAACTTAATGAAGAGAAAATTATCTTACGATCTCAGAAGAGTGGCTGCGGGGCTTTGCGCTGTGCCTATGATAAGCAGTGTTATACCGTCTCAGCTTATGTCAAGTGCTTTTACGGCGATAGTTATGGCAGAAGAAAGCAGTACCGAACCGCAGAAAGAAACCATTGACGAAAAGGAATACTATGACATTTCATCCGTTGATGATCTGTTGTGGGCAAAGGCACAGATAGAAAGCGGAAATACAGGCATAAACCTTATACTTAAAAATGATATCGACCTAAGCGGTACACAATGGACTTCGATAGGTAAATCTGTGGCGGCGGATTACGGAGAAAGCGGAACTTATGTGCTTAATGGAACATTTGACGGAAACGGTCACACCATATCGGGCATAAGTGCTTCGGGCATAAATTGCAGCTTATTTTATGCAATAGACTCGAACGGTGTTGTTAAAAATTTAACTATTAAAAATTGTGAGTTTGATGGAGAAGATAATACTTTTATAGGTGCTGTTACCAGAACCAACAGAGGAAAGATAATAAACTGTACAGTAATTGATTCGACCGTCAGCGGTTTAAGATATGTCGGCGGTATTGTCGGAACAAACGAAGGCGAAATAACCGATTGTGTAAGCCGGGCAACTGTAAGCGGTAATAGATTTGTCGGAGGTATTGCAGGAAATAACACCAACAAAATAACCGATTGTGCAAACACGGCAGCTGTAAGCGGTGGTACGGTTGTCGGTGGTATCGTGGGAGAATTAACGAGAGGTACGGTAGAAAAATGCAGCAATACCGGCACAGTAAAGGCCACTACTAATTTTGCCGGTGGGATAACAGGTGATATATACGATGGAGCGATATCAAAATGTATAAATACAGGTAATATCGAAAGCGAGTCTTATGCCGGCGGTATATCAGGTTGGGGTGGATCCGGTCAAGAGACACACGGACAAACTATAAGTTTGTGCATAAGCAAAGCGAGCTTGAACGGCAGTACTGTAGGAGGAATTGTTGGATTTAATACTTACTCTGCGGTTTCAAACTGCTATACAGATAACAGTGCCGCAGTCGGTGATAAACACCAGGGCACAGAAACCGATAATACGGTTTCCGTATCGGATGATGATTTTGCTTCGGGCAAGGTATGCTATTTGATAAATGAAGCGGCAGGCGAGACTGTTTTCTATCAGACTTTGGGAAAAGACAATATGCCTGTTTTGGACAGCACACACAAGCGTGTTTCGTATGCAGACGGAAAATATATCAATGCAATTCTTGAAGTCGGCACTATAATACCCTTCCATTCCAGGGTAAATTTTGGCGGTTATTATATCCAAGACGACAGCGGTAATACATATTACTGCGATGATCACACAGCTGTTGATTTTAGTTTTTCGGGTTACAATGAATATGCCAAATTTTCATTTCCTATTGTGGTTGATGGCTATGGTGAAAATCTGCTTTTGAAATTTTTTACAGATTCCGGTATGACGGAGGATGAAAATAACTATTTCCGTAAGGACGAAAGCATGAAGGGTGTCGGTGTATTAAGCGGCGAAGGAACCAAAGAATCACCTTTTAAGCTCGGCCTTGTTTACAAGGACTATGCTCTCAACTTTGACAGCGATGTCGAAGACTATATTGACCAAATGTATATAGGCTTTGATGCTATTGACGAAAAAGAGTTTTTTGAACAAAAAGTTCTTCCATATAAGACGGTGACGATCTACTCCTCGGCAAAGCTTGATTTTTCTGCTGCCGATGAGGAAATATCAGTAACAGAGGACAAAACCGATTCCAAAGAATCTTTTCCACCGCTCGACCAGACTGATGAGGAAATATCAGTAACAGAGGACAAAACCGATAGTAAATATGTATATAAGCTCAAAATGCCTAAAAGCGGGGTAACAGTTTCGCATGAACACGAATATATTTCCAAACTCAGCGACTACAATAATGCTGTTTTTGCCGGCTGTGTAAACGAAATAGACGGTCTTAAGACTGTCGCAACCCTTACAGCAAATGATATGGTTTATAACCCCAACACAGGCTATACGGGCGCAAGTACGGAGCAACTTACAGATTTCGCCGCAGGTTTAGGAGCGGTTTCAGTCAATGATATTTCAATTTATTCTTTAGGTACAACAACTAAGTTGTCTAAAACCAACGGCAAATATGAACTTCCTGTGGGCAGCTACAACGCTTCCGCAACTGCTTATGTAGGCGGCAAAAATTACGAGCTTTCCTCTGATTTTGAGATAACCGCCAAGGATATATCGGGAGATGACATAACTGTCGGTATTTCTCCTGTAAGTAAGGCTTATGACGGCAAGGAACCCGACTTTACTGTTACCGCAACTTACGGTGATACTACACTTACAGAGGACAAAGACTATGAAGTTAAGATAGAACCCGACGGCTCGGCAATAGGCAGTTACATTGTTACCATAAGCGGCAAAGGCAATTATAAGGGTACAAAAACATTTGATTATGATATAACTACTGCGGAGGTTTCCGAAAACATTACTTTTGAAGCAAAGGATGCGGAATACAGCGCAGGTACTTACAGCAGCGACAACCTCAGCTTTTCTGCCGATTCCGATGTTGCACAGAACTTGGTAGATAACGGCACGGCAGCTTATAAGTATTACAGGGCAGATAAACCGTATGACAATGCCGACCTTACGATCACGGACAGCATATTTTACGGTGCGGATCATTACTGCGGTAATACATTAAAGTTGGGGCATTGGCTCAACTACGGCGTTAAGTATACTGCAGCCGCTGCCGGTCAGGATTACTTGATAATAAATTGCTATACGGTCAAAGATGGTGAAAATTACAGTGAATGGAAAGAAATTCACCTTACAGAGATCACCATTGGAATTGACGGTATCATCACCGGAAAGGATATGGAAGGCAATGTTTTTACGGGCTACTGTATGCCTAATGCAGACTATGCAGTAGAGATGCAAAGTATATATAACGGCAAATATATGTTTCTTCGGGTTTGTCACGAGGAAAAAAACGTGCTGAACGAGCGTGAGCAGTTTATTGCATCGGTAAATATGGAAGCAGGTGTTACCGATGTGCCGACGGATGCGGGCAAATATCTTGTTGAGGCTACTATCCATGATAATGACGGTAACTACAATGATGTTGTAAAGTATGATACTTTTGAGATAACACAGGCACCCGTAAGCGTTAGTATGAAAACGTCAGGTGTATACAGCGTCCATTCTACCGAAACTTATATCAAGGAAAACAATATCTCCGGCTTAAAAGGCAACGACAGGGTTTTAGCAGCCGATCGTAATTCACTTGCCAAAGTCTATAACGGCGATGAAGATGTTACCGATACAAAGTACCTTGATGCAGGTACATACACATTAAAGATAAACGAAGAAATTGCAGCTAAATATCCCAACTATGAATTTATCATAGAGAATGATACATTAACTGTAGATCCGTTAAATATCAGCGGAAATGTCGATTTCCTGTCTTTCGATAATATTGAAGAAACATCCTTTACTTACAACGGCAAAGAGCAGTCTCCGAACATTACAGGCACCAATAGCCATACAAATACCGGTTTTGTTAAGGGAACGGACTACACCGTTACCACCGGCAAGGATGTCGGCAGTTATACTGCTGTTGTAACGGGTACGGGCAATTATACAGGCACAAGAGAGTTTGGCGCATGGAACATCATCGCAGCGGAGATCACCGATGTGGAGGTTGATGCCCCTATTACTTATACGGGCAACGACGATCCCCAGAAAGGACATATCAGGGTGTTTGGCGCCGATGCCGACGGTGACGGCGAAGCGGATCTGCTGACCGAAGGTGTTGATTACGAAATAAGATACGTTGAAGGTTCTCTTATGGTCGATCCGGAAAAAGTATTTGAAACGGCTGCCGAAAGCATCAAAGAGCTTAATATATATACAGCTATCGCAAAAGGCAAAGGCAACTACACGGGTTATACAACTAAACTCGTTAGGGTCGCATACGGCGAAGCCGATGCTTCTCACTTTGATGTTACCTTTAATGACGGCAAGGAGAGAATTTACAACGGAGAAAAGATCGAAAAAGGCAATTTCTACCTTAGCACAAATGAGAATGCTACACCTGCCGAGGCGTATGGCATAAGTACGATGAATGAAGTTGGGTATGCAAAATTGGATTGCGACAGTGACGGCACACTTGATGACGGTGACTTTTTAAGACCGGGTACGGTGTACAAAGTTGCCGATGGCAGAATCAGAGTGATGACAGAGAATGGTTTTGAGAATTTTTACGGTTACACATCCATACAGGTCGATAGCAACGGAAATTTAGTATGCAAAAGCCCATATAATGCAACATTTAGCGGTGAAAACAATAAACTATGGAAAGTAACGAATGTTGACGAAGACGGTCGCCCCGAATTTTCCCTTGTTGATGTTGTATCGGGCAATACTTACACCCCGACCCCGCCAACAGATGCAGGTATTTATGTTGCCGAGATAAAGGCTTCGGGACGTGCGTTTAGTAATGTTACCGTATATAAGGTATTTGAAATCAAAAAGGTAAATGCCAATATCAAGGAAACGGACGAGCCGAATACCACCTGGGGAAAGCTTATCGGTATTGACGAACTTTTCGAGACCGAAAACAGCTACTTCGATAAAGGCAAGATCCTTGAAACAGGAAAAGAATACAAGTTTGACAATGCACAATTAAACATCAACGGTTCAAACTACTACGCGGTCAATTCCGTAACTGTAGCCGAAAACGGAAAGCTTATTGTTAATACCGGATATGAATTAGATTTTGAGGGCGAAAACGGCGGCGTATGGGTCGCAGTAACCTCAAATACGATAGCTCTTCTTTCCAAGGAAGATGCGGCAGCGATCGAACACGAAACAGAAATACCATTAAGCACATTATTTACTATAGCAAACGGCGACACCGAGTATGATTTTACCGACAGCTCCAAAAACAACGCAGGTGAATATACAATAACTGCAAATACGAATGCGATCGAGGCATACAACAACGGCGACAACAACTATAACATCACAGTTCCAAATACGCTTTCACCTTTGACGGTAACGCAAAAATCAATGGCAGATGATGATGTTACCGTTACCATAGAACCCGAAAGCTACGATTATAACGGCAATGTCAGAACTGTACGTGTTAGCGCGGCATTGGATGTGGATGTGCTTGACGGTACAAATAAAAACACAAAGGAATATACGCTTGCGCTTGGTACAACATCCAATAAGGGTGATGACGGTTATTACAGCGGTACGACCTCGGCTTACAAAGCAGGCGAATGGACTGTAAATGTAACCGGTCTTAACAACTTCAAGGACAGAACTTCAAAAACGTGGAATGTCAATAATGCCGAGTTTGGCAATATAAATATAACCAATCCGCTAAGCTTTGCTTCTTATTATTCCACTGAACCGCGCGTTACGGACGAATTTGTAAAGGCAAATACTCAGGTATATAATGTCGGCAATACACTTATAAGCAGCGATGATGCGGAACTTATCCTTACCGTGACATATTACGCATATGACGAGACAACGGGCGATTACACAACAGCCCTTGATTCCGCTCCCGTCGATGCAGGCAAGTACAAAGTTACCGTTACCGCAGAATACCCCAATCATAACCCTGCTTCCGCAAGTGTGTTATACGAGATAAAGAAAGCAGGCATTGAGATAACTTTCAACGATTTTGATTTGGAGAAACCGCTTGGTTACACCGACAGAAACGTAAGATACACCTACAAAATACAAAATGCTGAGGGTGAATACGGCGAAGAGACGGAAGGTACATTACAGATAGACGAAAACCTTACGGATGACTATGAACTTACGATCGACGATCTGAAAGCCCTGACGGATATTTATGCTGTAAAGAACTACGAGTATTCGTTGGGTGAAAACTATACGGTCGATATAATTGAGGAACATTTGTCGGCAGAGTTTGTGGACAGCAACTTCGATGTGATCTATTCCGGTACGCCTTATGAGGATCCCGAGGTGATAATAAAAGACGCCGCCGGCAGAACAATAACAGATGCCTATGTTGTTTACGACTATTATGAGGGAACTCCCGACGAAAGCGGCAATTATAACTTTGAGCGTCTGTTTTCAAAAGACAAGCCGGTGAACGTAGGTCACTACAAGGTGTATGTATCGGCAGATTATAACGGTACGGCTAACCCGAATATACTCTATAAGGAATTTGACATAAAGCCTGCCGATATAAATGTCACATTTGAAGATGCCGACCTTGTTAAGCCTGTAGGTTATAAAGACGGCACGATTGAGTATACATATACTATTTCATCGGATATAGACGAAAACGGTGATACTATAGAACACGAGGGAAGTATAGTTATACCTTTGGGACAGACCGAGCCTTATACTATTACAGCAGATGATTTTGCCGATATTGACGAAATGATCAACAGCGATAATTACAAATTTATATTAGGAGAATATAAGGTTTATTTCTCTACGGCAAAACCTGTATCGGCAAGTGCAAAAACCTCGTTCGTAAGCGCGGATGAGCCTTATGTAACTCCCGAAATAACCATTCTTGACGAAAACGGCGATGTTTATAACGGCGAATATACACTTGTAGGTACCGACGAGACAAACAAGGCAGGTGTTTACTCCGAAACTGTTATTGTAATGTACAACGGCGAGCCGGTCAGCTTTGATTTCGACTGGATAGTATCACTCAAAGGCGATGTGAACCTTGACGGCAAAGTTGATGACACGGATGCCGCACTTGTGCTTAGATATATCAGCACAGGCAAGACATTTGCAAACTTCAAAACAGCGGACGATAACGCAAGAGCAATGGCAGCTGCAAACGCAGACGATACCAACGAAGATATCGATATGCTTGATGTAATTGCAATACTTAACAACAAAACCGAAAATCAGTGATTGACGGATAAGCGGCATAGTACCGAAAGCATTATTGTAATGTACAATAATATGCTGTCAATTTATAACAAACGATAGTTTTTAGTTTCCACCCCCGTTTTAAAAACGGGGGTGGTTGCTTAGCTGTTCAAAATAATAAAATGAATTTCAAACTTAGCGGAAGGAGGAAAGGTATGGTCATAAATTATGGCAATCATACCTAATAAAAATATGAAACTTGCTTTTTTTAGTACAAAGCCCTATGAGCAGGCAGTGTTTAAACCTTATGAAAAAGATTTCGGGATACAGTTTAGATATTTCAATAGACATCTTACGGAGGATACTGCGGTTTATTCCTACGGATGTGATGCAGTATGTGCATTTGTAAATGATACTGTAAATGCAACTGTTATAGATGAACTTGTTCAATGCGGCGTGAAGGTATTGGCTCTCAGATGCGCAGGATACAATAATGTAGACCTTGAATATGCAAAGGGAAAACTTACGGTCGTTAGAGTACCTGCCTATTCTCCCTATGCAGTTGCAGAGCACGCGGCATCATTGCTCTTGACGGCGGTAAGGCACATACATAAAGCATATATTCGTACAAGAGAATTTAATTTTTCCCTTAACGGACTTGTTGGCTTTGATTTGCACGGAAAGACGGTAGGTATAATAGGCGAGGGAAAAATAGGTCAAATATTTATGAATATATGCAGGGGTTTTGGTATGAAGCTTCTTGTGAACACAAACCACCCAAGGGGTGCAGAAGATGTGGAGTATGTTTCTGTTGATGAAATATGCAGACGCAGTGATATAATATCTCTTCACTGCCCGCTGTTGCCCGAAACCATGCACCTGATAAATGCCGAAAGAATAGCTATGATGAAAGACGGCGTTGTTATAGTGAATATTTCAAGAGGCGCACTTATAGATTCCAATGCACTTATAGATGGACTGAAATCCCGTAAGATCGCTGCTGCCGCCCTTGATGTGTACGAAGACGAAGGAGCATTGTTCTATGAGGACTACTCCGAGGATATAGTGCTTGATGATACTATCGCAAGGCTTATAAGTATGCCCAATGTAATAGTAACATCGCATCAGGGATTTTTGACAAGGGATGCCCTCGAAAGCATTGCAAAGACTACAGTGGAGAATCTTAAAGCGTTTGAACGCGGAGAAAAGAGCGGAAACGAACTGGTTTGAAAGTGTTTTAAGAATACAGAATATAATAAAATATGAAATAAAAAGCCCACAGATATAATTTTGAATATATCTGTGGGTAAAATTATGGGGTCGTGACCCTGTTGAGCGAAGCGAAACATTAAACCACCCGCTATGCGGGTGCGCGTTGAATGTTATACAAAAAAACTCACCAATTTGTTATAATAAGGTTGTTCAAGTCTTATCAATAACGAAAGAAAGGTGAGTTTTATGGCAAAAAAAGAAAATAGTTTATCACATACGAAATGGATGTGCAAGTATCACATACTCTAATCCTCGAATCTTTTTCTTGTCAGCAAGAATACTCTTTACAATATGTACCAAGAAAATTAACAAACTAAGGAAGTCCCCAGCTTCTAAAGCGGGGGTGCTTCCTTAAAATTCAGTGGGAGACCAAGCTCCCACTGAATTTGGAATTGCTTGCAATTCCGTTGGTTATGAGTATGTAGCAGAAATTTATTTCTGCGGAATACGAATATCATTGACTCCGTTTCTCCTTAAAAACTTAGCTGTAAATTATCTACTTGAAACAGTGTTCAGCTTTTTTCTGACTATATTTACAGCTTCGACCATATTCTTGAGGCTTTTTATTGTTTCCTCATTACCTCTTGTCTTAAGTCCGCAGTCGGGATTTATCCACAATTTGGAAGATTCGGTTTTTGTCAACATTTTTTCAATGGCTGATACGATTTCCTCAACAGAAGGAACTCTCGGAGAGTGAATATCGTAAACACCGGGGCCTACCTCCGTTTTAAAATTGTTTTCTTTTAATACGTCCAGCAGCTGAAGATCGGAACGAGATGCTTCAAATGTGATCACATCCGCGTCCATAGCGTCTATTGCCTTTATTATGTCACTAAATTCGCTGTAGCACATATGAGTGTGTATCTGAGTATCTGCTTTAACACAGCTGTGAACAAGTCTGAATGACGGTATTACCCAGTCAAGATACTCTCTGTGCCAATCACTTTTCCTCAGTGGAAGTTTTTCTCTTAATGCGGCTTCATCTATCTGTATTATTTTAATATCATTTTTCTCAAGGTCAAGAACCTCATCTCTTATTGCAAGAGCGATTTGCAAAGTGCTTTCTTTTGTGCTTATATCTTCACGCGGAAAAGACCAGTTTAATATTGTAACGGGGCCTGTAAGCATTCCTTTTACGGGCTTTTTTGTAAGAGATTGAGCATATTTTGACCATTCAACGGTAATCGGAGCTTTTCTTGATATATCTCCCCATATGATCGGAGGTTTTACACATCTTGTTCCGTAGGATTGTACCCAAGCCTTTTCGGTAAAAATAAAGCCATTGAGATTTTCACCGAAATACTCGACCATATCATTTCTTTCATACTCTCCGTGAACAAGAACATCAATTCCAAGTTCTTCTTGCAGTTCTATACACTCTTTAATCTTTTTCTTGTTAAATTCAATGTATTCCGATTCGGATATTTCACCTTTTTTGAATTTGGTTCTGTTTTGTTTCACATCAATAGTTTGAGGAAAAGAACCTATTGTTGTTGTGGGCAAAAGAGGAAATTTAAATCTTTCCTTTTGTATCTTCTCTCTTTCGTTAAAAGCGGGTAATCTTGTGTATTGTTCATTGTCGATATTTTGGACTTTGTTTTTGACCTCTGTATCTTCCGTGTATCTTTCCGATGAAAATAGCACCTTATTTTCCCTAAAAGCATCGGTTTCGTTTGTGCTGTTTAAAGCATCCTTTATTTCCTTAAGTTCTGTCAGCTTTTCCTTTGCAAAAGCAAAATATTTTTTGCTTTTTAATTCAAGTTTGCTTTCGTTTTCAAGGGTATAAGGAACATGCAAAAGGGAACAGGAGGTTGAAATAACAATATTCTCTCTGCCTGTATTTCTAATAATATCAATTGTTTTTGTATAGTTATTTTTCCAAATATTTTTACCGTTTACAACACCTGCAAACAAAAGTTTATTTTTATCTATACCACAAACTATTTCCTCTGTTTTTTTGCCCTCACAAAAATCAAGACCGACTCCGTCAAAATCAAGCTTGTTTATTGAATCAACGCAATTTCTCACATCTCCGAAATATGTCTGAAGTAATACTTTTATTCTTTTGCTTTCAAGAAGATAAAGGTATATTTTTTCAAATAGTTCGATATCGTCTTTAGTTAAATCTTTTACAAGGAAGGGTTCGCAAAAAGCTATCCATTTAGCCCCAAGTTCTTCAAATTTTTCTGTAAGCTGTTTATAAGCTGTAAGTATATCATTTAAAATATCGTTCTCTTTTATGTTTCCTTTAAATCTTATCAGCTTAATTAGTGTCAGCGGGCCTATCAATGAAGGAACGGTGTCTATTCCGTACTCTTGTGCTTCAATATACTCATCAAAAGGTTTTGTTCCCGTCAGTTTTATTTGAATGTCATCTTCATATTCGGGAACGATGTAATGATAATTCGTATTGAACCATTTTTTCATAGCTAAAGCCTTTACATCTTTACCGTTTTTTTGATATCCTCTTGCCATAGCAAAATATGTATCTGTCTCCGATAAACAAAGATTTTTATATCTTTCGGGAATAATATTGAACAGAACGGCAGTGTCAAGCATATTATCATAGTATGAAAAATCATTTGACGGAATGAAATCAATACCGTTTTGCTCAAGCCAATGTTTTTTTCTCAGCTGCTTAGCTGTTTGCTTAAGTTCTTCTTCGGATATTTCTCCTCTGAAATATTTTTCTTCACAAAATTTTAGTTCTCGTAACTCTCCTATTCTCGGAAAGCCTGTTACAGATGTAAAAAAACTCATAATATATCTCCTTTTCTTTTTTTTAGGATTATATAGTATAAACAAAAAAAATAAAAATACTTAAATTTTGCGGTTGAATATAGTTTAAAACTATGATAATTATATTAATATAGATTAATATAAACGATTTACAACAGAATACTCATTTGCTATAATGTAAACCTGAGAAGTAGACGTGAGCTTGCTCACGGATACTCGAAGGTTTAACGACGCGAAATCGAAGATTTCGTGGAGTAAATCGGAAGTTTTCCGAAAAAACCTTCGAGTAGACGTGAGCTTGCTCACGGATACTCGAAGGTTTAACGACGCGAAATCGAAGATTTCGTGGAGTAAATCGGAAGTTTTTCCGAAAAAAACCTGAGAAGTAGACGTGA
>DFJD01000008.1 GCA_002372875.1 Clostridiales bacterium UBA3680 | reverse complement strand
AGGCAAACTGTCCGCTGTGATCGTTCAAAAAGCCCGGGGCAAGGCATATTCCGCGGCCGGCAGCAACATTGGTAAGAGTAGTATCGTGATCGGGGCTGTTGAAATATGATATCTTTCCCGATGACATAAGCTTTTGCTGAACCGAACGCAGCAGCGCAGGGGAACCTCCGCCGACCATAAGCGTTCTTCCGTAGATGTCTTCATCGGTAATTTTGTTTTTTGAGGCGAGAGGGTCATTCTTGTCCGTAATAAGATATATGTGACTTTTGAACAGCTCGTGGGTAATTGTGCCTGCGAGCTGTTTTGTGTGTTCCTTAAGTGTGAAAAGAATATCCGATTTATTTTTCAGAAAACTGTCCATACCGCCTTCATATTGAAATTTTGGGGTGATCTGTACATGTGTTCTTCCTTGCTCAAATAAACGGATAGCCTCGGGCAGGAAGTATATTGCCTGTCTAACCATAAGGCTTATGCTTATGTTGTCTTTGTATTTGTCACTGAAATTTTGCCCCTGTTCTATAGCTCTTTTCAAGTCTTCTCTCATACCAATAAGAAAACTTACAAACTGTTGACCGGAAGGTGTAAGAGTTGCACCTTTGCCGTTTCTTTCAAAAATATCAAATCCTACCTCTTCTTCCAAGAGTTTTATTTGATAGGAAAAAGTAGGTTGGCTGACGAACATGTTCTCCGAGCCTCTTGAGAAGCTCTGTGTTTTTGCAAGCTCTATGCAATAATCGATCTGTTTTGTGGTCATATGCTCCTCCTTGAGCTATTTAAAATTTAAATAAGATATTAAATCTTTCTATTGGATATATTAACATGTCTGTGCTAAAATGTAAACAAGAAAACAAAAGAAAAACAGCATGGAAGCTGAAAACGATCTAATGGAGGATACGGACATGGCAAAGACATTGATAGCATTTTTTTCAAGAGCAGATGAGAACTATTTCGGCGGAGCGATGAGATATGTGAAGGTTGGAAATACCGAAATTGTGGCAGGACTTATGAATGAACTGATCAAGGCGGATACCTTCAAAATTGAGATGAAAGATCCCTATTCACCCGTATATATGACCTGCATAGATGAGGCAAAGAAGGACAAACAGAATAATGCAAGACCCGAGCTTGCAAATTACCTTGACAGCATAGATGATTACGACACCGTCGTGCTTGGTTATCCGAACTATTGGGGAACGATACCTATGGCGGTTGCCACCTTCCTTGAAAGATATGACTTTAACGGTAAGACGATACTTCCGTTTTGCACCAATGAAGGCAGTGGCATGGGTTCAAGTGAGAGCGATATAAAAAAATATGCCAAAGGTGCGCATGTCAAGAGCGGACTTTCTATTACGGGAAGCAGGGCGGCAGACTCCAAAAGCGCCGTAGAAAAGTGGTTCAAGGCAAACGGAATTACGGGCACCTCTAAAAACTAAGGAAGCACTGATTAAACTAAAAGGGGATTTTACCCTGAGAAAAGAAAGCGGAAACCGGAAGCTTACAAGCTCCAAAGCATCAACATATTAAAGAAGGGAGAGTGAAGGAACCACTGCTCAATTAATCGGTGCTTCCTAAACAAAATGGAAAAAATGATTTTAAACAACAAACTGGAATGCCCTGTAATCGGAATCGGAACTTATATGCTTGCACCCGAAGATGCACAAAACAGTGTGAAAGAAGCTTTAAAGATGGGTTATCGTCTCATAGATACGGCAAATGCATACGTAAATGAGCGTGCGGTCGGAAGAGGTATGAAAGAGAGCGGTGTAAAAAGAGAAGAGATTTTCCTTTCCACAAAACTCTGGCCAAGCGAGTATGAGAATGAAAATGCCGTTAACGAGACACTTGAGCGCCTTGGAGTAGACTATGTGGATCTGCTCTACATCCATCAGCCTGCGGGAAATTGGCTTGCAGGGTACAGGCAGCTTGAAAAGGCATATAAAGAGGGCAAGGCAAAGTCCATCGGTATATCCAACTTCGAAGGAAAGTATATAGAAGAGCTTCAAACAAAGTGGGAAATCGTACCTCAGTTCATACAGGTAGAGGCACATCCGTATTTCACACAGAAGGAGCTTCGAAAGATTCTTGACAAGTATGATATCAAGTTGATGAGCTGGTACCCCCTCGGACATGGAGATAAGTCTTTGATCGAGGAGCCCGTATTTGCACAGCTTGGAAAGAAATACGGAAAAACTCCCGCACAGGTCATACTTCGTTGGCACACTCAGATGGGCTTTGCGGTGATCCCCGGAAGTAAAAACGTGGATCATATCAAAGATAACTTCGATATCCTCGACTTCAAACTTACCGATGAAGAGATGGCGGAAGTGGCAAAGCTTGATAAGGATAAAAGATATTATCACAGAACCGATGAGCAACTTGCACAGTTTGCAGGCTGGAAACCGTCGTTTGAACAATTCTAAAAGTATGTAAAAAAAGCAAGTTACCGTAAAGGCAATGCTATTCAGTTAAGCAAAAATAGTCCTAAATCAAAAGCACCCAATTCTTAACCAAAGAGAAAAGGGTGCTTTATTTTTTTACTTCACATTCTTCAGTGCCTTATTCATCTTATCCATATACTGTCTGATAGCCTGCTCTGCCGCTCAAACCTTGCTCATGCAGTGAGCCTTGCAGAATGCTTCAAATTCTTCGTGCAGAGCCTTGTCCATACAGACATTCAGATATTTGATTTCTTTCTTATCGTCTTTCTTCATATCTGTTACCTCATAAAATGTCGGCAGAATATTTAACATTGTGAAATGAAAATACTACATCAGATGGGAAAGGATTCATACCATTTATTGACATCCCCACACATGTTTGGCACCAATCCAAATACCAATTCGGAAGAATATAACAAATAACGCCTTAATTTTCTTGTATTTTTTTCCGCTTCCGCAAGGACATAAGTCATTTGGATAAATCTTCATAATAATTCTCCCTAATATTTGGTGATGATATTATATATGCTAAATCCCAGCATATCTGTTAAATCATTTTCAAAATCTCTTGTATTATCTTCATGATCATGTTGGTGATGGCATAATTCATGAGCCAAAACGCCACAAAATCTTTTTGCGTCCGATAATACGCTCCGTTTGATAATAATGGTATTTCCTTCGTGGACACCATCTGTACTACCACCCAATATGCCTATTCGAATATTTTCGGACACTCTAATATTTGAGCATGTCTTATATGCGGACTTAAGATAATCTGTTATTTTGTTACGCAAATCAAATACATTTTGTTCGGCAGGCGTTAAGTCTTGATAATTTACATACTTGTATTGGAAGCTATCTTTGTAATCATTGTAAACATCATCAAATGTTTCCACATTATTTCTGATTTTTTCATATACATCATCAGTAACCATTACCAGTTTTTTACCACTTTGTTCAAGAATCTCTACCTGTTGAGCTGTAAGTTCAGCCCTTTGTAATGGTGTCATAAAAACGACATTACCGTTTTCGTTTAATGTTTCTGCAGCATGTGTCGCCACATCCACCCACGCAGTTTCATCTTTATTTTTTCCCTTCATGCGATTCTGCAAGTCATCTACCAATGGAAGAAGTACATCATCTTTTTTACAAGATTTCAAAATTTTTTTTACAGTGTCAGAATAAGCTGTTCTACCGACATTACTTCTTTCTCTATTCAACGCTTTACGAATCTGTGCGTTCATAGAAGTGATGTTGTAATTGAACATGAAATTCATTTCTTCGGCAACTTTTACACCATTGATATATACAGATGGAATCTGTTCCTTTTCACAAGCATAAACTTCGCCGTATCTTGTAGACTCTAACCGCATCAACTGATTAAACACAAGAAAACGATGTTTAGCGTCTTCCATATCTTTATCTAAAATGCCTTGAATTGCAAAATCAGTACCGTTCATTGCGTCATCAGTTGGGCTCTTGAATTCAGCATGAAGCGTTTGAATATCAAACCCCGCTTTCTTCGCCATTACTGTTTCTACATGATTAAACTTTGATTCAATCACAACTTTGCAATTATGGCGAAACAATACAGCCAAAGAATCTTTTAATCCAACACCGAATTTACCGATAAGATTCTCAGATTTTATTTTTTCATCATTTTCATTTTGTGTAAAATGAAAATACTGAATTCCTCTACCATAATCTCTAATGTGCCAAATTTCATCTTTTTTGAAAATTTCAATAGGCTTTGTATTACTTAAAATTTGCTCATCAAGCGCATTCGCAATAATTTCACGCAGAGCATCGGATATAGACCAATTTTCCAAGACTTGCTCTATATTCAAATCAAAAAGTTTATCCACAATAGTCACTCCTTCTTATAATGATGTAATAGTTTAATGTTACTATCTAATATAATATATACCACTATAATGTCGTAAATACAACTATAAAATAACATTTTAGTGTTATTTTCTGCATAGATTATTGCAGACGGTAACACGATTCCATTATAATAGCTTCTGTTGCATATATGAAAAATAATATTTTCTGAATGGATGTGGAAAAGTGGCAGAAAAGATTGATGAGCAAGCTCTGCAGTTCGGACAGGTGCTTGCTTTTTTGCTTGACATTGATATATAAGAGTATTTATAATATAAAATGATAGGATTTGTTATATTGCGGTGAATTGGTCGTTCCTACGATCACAGATAGTGAGTATATAAACCGAAAAGTGGAGAAAATAAAACGGAGGGATAAGACAATGAGGAGAAAATATATAAAGTTTTTATCATGTATAATGGTCATAAGTCTTTTTGTTTTTTCGGTCGGATGCGGTAATAATACCCAAAAGGCGGAAAATCGTGATTTAACTCTTGAAGTGGCACTTTATCCTTATGTACCCGATATAGAGAGATTTCAAACTGTTGTCCGCAGTGAATGGGCAAAGACACATCCCGATATAGCTCTTCATTTTGCGGATTGGGACTGTTATCTATCAGAACCCGACCCCACGCTTGATGTATTTGTTTTTGACGGCATTTATCTTACATCATTTGTTAATGAGGGTCATCTTCTCCCAATTTCCGAACAGACGATCCAAGACAAGGAAAATATATTTTCATTTGCTCTTGAAGGCTGCAAATGCGATAATACTCTTTATGCTCTGCCTCAGTTGCTGTGTACCGATTTTTTGTACACAAGAAAAGATGACCTTGCTCTTTCCGATGTATCCGATATTACGACACTGTACAAAATACTTGGCGACAGAAAAGAGCAATCTGTTATCCCCAAAGAAAAAGAAGGGCTTTTAGTCGATCTTTCCGGTGGTTTATTGACAAAAACAATGATGTATATGGATGCATTGATGGATGAACGGCAGGAATACACAGACTACAGTGAACTACCCGATACATCGAATCTTTCCGATAATGCGTTGGCACAAATAGACGCTATGTGGAAAATGGGCGGCGAAAAACAAGTTGAATATCGGTCGGAAGATAACGATAGTTTTGTAAGAGCACGATGGTTTTCGAAGGGAAAGGGGCGTGCGTATATCGGGTATGCCGAGGCTATGGCAGCTATGGGAGATTATGCGGATGATGTAACGATACGTCGTTTCTCTTACGGAACCGAAAAAGATATTCCGCTGTTTTATACCGATATGGTCGGTATAAATGCAAAAATATCCGAAGAAAAGAAAGAACTTGCTTTTGAGCTTGCAAATACACTTATAAGCGAAAATGTTCTCATTGAAATGAGCGTTCCAAAGACAAACGAAGATTATCCTCAATACCTGTTGACAGCACGAAAAAGCGTATATGACACTCTCGGGAAAAAATATCCTATATATAATATTTTAAAAGAAAACGTGGATAGGGAGGATAATCATGTTTTTAGATTAGGCAACGGCGCGGAAAAGTTTCTTGCAAATATGGAGAAAGAATTGTCGGATAAAATGGTTAGGGATTGAGATTTATAGGGAAGCGCTGATTAATTAATCAGCGTTTTCTTAGTATTTTATACCGTTTTCAGCGTTTTCATCAACAATATATGCACGTTAACAACCACCTTCGCCAAACAAGAATTTAGATCCATATATATTTAAGTCTGGTACACCTGTTGTTGAACCAGAAATGTTGGATTCTTTTAATGATAGCATATTAAACATTGAACATACATACTAGGGGGTAAATATAGAATTGAATGGCGATGTAGAAGCAATCTTCTTTTTTTTAGATAATACGAAAGTATATGAAGGATACAGACCTGCTCATTTGATTAAAGAAGATTATTTAACGACGGGAGTTCATCATTATTATAAAAATGATGCTGATAATGAAATAAAAGGAACAATTACATTTATTTCTCCAGAGTATTGCACTTGTCAACAAATTTTGG
>DFJD01000012.1:10486-10781 GCA_002372875.1 Clostridiales bacterium UBA3680 | reverse complement strand
TTGTTGCAAGTATTTGCGATAAATATGAGTACGAATTGGCATTACCGTTAAACAAATATAAGGTGATTAGGGAATCACTGATTAATTAATCATTCGCATATTTGGCTAATGTTCCCGCATACTGTGTCAAAGCCCCTCAACATAGCTATGGCTATGCACTCGGGTCTTTTCCTTGTCTGCGAAAACATTATCTCAAATCTGCTTCAAGTGAATTAATCAGTGTTTCCTTAGAGATAAAATATAGCTTTAACAAACTAAGGAAGTCCCCCGCTTCTAAAGCGGGGGTGCTTACTTA
>DFJD01000012.1:0-10419 GCA_002372875.1 Clostridiales bacterium UBA3680 | reverse complement strand
CGGAATACGAATATCATTGACTACAGAATTTTATAAAGGAAAAGGAAAGGATAACAAAGAAATGAAATATAATTTAAAAAACAAAGCATTAATGGGAGCATCTGTGTGCATTATGGCGGCTGTTCTTTCGTCTTGCACAAATAAAGCGGCGCAAAACGATACCGCTTCGGTGGAAAACGAAAGTGAAAGTGTAAGCGAAAGCTTAAGTGAAATGCCGACTGTAAGCAGCGATGCAAATACGGATATAAATCTTGAAGGGCTGCAAAACTCTGTGGATACAATAAGAAACTTAGACCTTGGTCCCGGAAGTGATTCTACCGAAAAAACCTCCGAAGAAAAAGCCGATGATTCAAACGGAGAGGCAAAAGAACAGTCGGAAGAAGCGACAAATGAACACGAGGGAGAAAAAACGGTGTACAGTTATACCGACGTTATCAGTAACGGAAACGATCGGTATGTTTATCCCAACGGTGGTTTAAACGGCTCTACCGTTTTATATGGAGATAAGGATCTTACAGGCTTCCTTGACTATGTTGACTCAAATGTACTTGAGGACGGAAGAAAAATTGACAGAGATCTTTTCTGTGATATTTTTTCCATCATGCTTGTAGATAAGGAACTCAGCTCCGATATTAACAGCATAGAGAAAAATATAATAATGGCATTGGCAATGGCAAACAATTTTTATGATGCCGATGTTAAGATAAAAGAGTGTTATTTGGATGCAAACAATGCCGCAGAGTATCATTACAAGCTTTCAGCATACGGAAAAGATGATACTTGGTTGGTAAACTACGGAAAACGAACGATATACTTCAATGACGGGGCAACCGAGTATTCTTCGGATATGTTCAAAGACGAATACCTTGCTTTATGGATGACGGCCTTCGAGGAATATTACGGAGTAAAGTGACATTTATCGAAGAAGAGGTAATATAGATGAGCAAAATACAAATAAAAAAAAGCGGTATTACGGACATTGAAGCCGATGCAATAGTAAATGCCGCCAATTCGGGATTATGGGCGGGAACAGGCGTGTGCGGTGCGATATTTGATGCTGCGGGCCATAATGAGTTGCAACGGGCTTGTCAAGAAATAGGGCATTGTGATGTGGGCTCTGCTGTGATCACACCGGGGTTTAAATCGAAAGCTAAATTTATAATACATGCGGTGGGACCTATATGGAACGGTGGAAACAATAAAGAAGCCGAACTGCTTTTCGGAGCCTATTACAGATCTTTGGAGTTGGCAGAAGAAAACAAATGCGGAAGTATTGTTTTTCCCTTGATATCGGCAGGTGTTTTCGGATATCCCGTGGATAAAGCGTGGAAGGTAGCATTCGACGCTTGCGAAAATTTTATTGAGGATCATCCGACCTACGAAATTGAAATCATTTTTGCCGTCTTGGACATCGGAATAATGAAAATCGGCTGTGATATACTTGGCAAGTGATTATAGAGAGGCAATACTGTCCATGGGAAAGTTGAACTCGGAGGCTCTTTATGTATAGGATCATCGGTTTTGTCAAAAAAGAAACGGTATTTTGTATATCTGCGCTTGTCGCAATTATATCCGCCATATTCGTTCCCGTGAGCATGAAATATTTTTCCTATATAAATTACGGAGTGATTGGCCTGCTTTTTTCACTGATGGCATCGGTGGCGGGTTTTTCTTCCTTGGGAGTGTTTGAATATATTGCCTCTTTTCTTACCTCAAAAACAAAAAGCCTGAACAGTCTTGTTTTCATTCTTTGGAGCATTTGCTTTTTTTTGTCGCCTGTTATTACAAACGATGTGGCGCTGATAACATTCGTTCCGCTTGCAATATTAGCCCTGAGAGCTGTAGATGAGGAAAAACTCATACCCTGCACGGTGGTGCTTCAAACCGTGGCGGCAAATCTCGGCGGAATGTTGACTCCGATGGGAAATCCTCAAAATTTGCTTGTTTATGAAAAGTACGAACTTTCGGTTTCGGAATTTATAAAAATAACATTTCCTTATTTTGCACTGAGTTTTATACTGCTTTTGTTCACACAGCTGATACTTGTAAGAAATAAAAAAATAATGGTAATGGGCAAAAAAAACACAACAGGAAATAAAAAACTGTTGCTTATGTATTCCTTTCTGACGATACTTTCCGTTTTGTCGGTGCTTAAATTTGTGGATTACAGGATAACAGCCCTTACCGTGCTTGTGCTCATGCTGATTTTCGACAGAAAAACTCTTCTCAAAACGGACTTTTTTCTGCTTCTGACTTTTATAATGTTTTTCATATTTGTCGGAAACATAGCGGAGATCCCACAAATAAGAGAGTTTATACAGACATTTGCAAGGGGAAGGGAAAAGGAACTGGGCATATTACTCAGCCAGTTTATAAGCAACGTGCCTTGCTGTACGATGTTATCGGGATTTACCGATAATTATGCTTCCCTTCTCACAGGTTGCAATATAGGAGGGTTAGGCTCTCTTATAGCAAGTCTTGCAAGTCTTATCAGTTTTAAAATATACTCGGAGTCTTGTGAAAATAAAGGCCGATATGTTGCTGTTTTTACCGGAGTTAATATTGCTTTTCTTATAATACTTTACCTCTTTTCATGCTTTGGCATACAGAGTGAATTTCTATTGACTAAAGCTTTTTTTTGAGTTAAAATGTCAAGGTTGGTTATGAGTAGTGGCGGAATTTTTTCTGCAAAATATGAATATCATTGACTTTTACGAGGCGTAAAATATGAATGTCGACAAAAAAATGTCAAAAACAGAACAGGTTTTCATAGGAGCCGTAATAATAGTATTTGCGGTGATTTTTTCTCTTTGTGTCGTCAGAGCTATGCAAGGAAAAACAAAAAAGGCAAATAAAGGGTTTGATGAGGATGTATACATTAAATATGCTCATAATACCCTTTTGGAAAATGTATATGGCGAAAGTGACAAACCAAACACCGAAAATACACCTCGCACAGCAGGTATGCCCACGCCCATAACCGTATGGGGCGATAGTTTTGCCTTAGGTGCCGATTCGGACACCATAAGTACGGCATCATTTGTCAGTCTCTACAGTTCAAGGATAGTCTACTCCGTTGCAAACCCGAAAGATACCCTTCTGTCCATATCGGCAAGACAAGGCGGAAGACCTATGCATGTTATCCCTTGTGATATTCCCTCGCAAAAAGACATGATAGAGGTCGTTATCAGAAATGATGACGGAGAAACGGTCCCTCTTGATTTTTCCGTAAACGGAGGGCTTAACCCCGTGCAAATTGACGGGATAGATGGTGTTTTGACCAAAAATGCGGGAAGATACCTTTTTTCGCGGTCAAAATCGGGATATGAGGATATTATTACCGAAAATAAAACGGTAATAACAAGAGCAATGCTTTTGAGAATGGATGATATAAATGTTTTCTTTATCGGGGACAGTGACGACCTGTATGATGATCCTCAAAAAAACGTTGCCATATTCTCGGATATGATATCGAAGGTAAAAAGCGGACAATACCTTATTGTAGGCCCTGTTATCGGAAATAGAGTCGAGGAAAACTGTAAGGCACTTTCGGCAAAATTCGGCAATAACTTCTTTGACCTTGCAGCTTATCTGAAAAACGAAAAAAATTATGAGCCGTTGTCGTTCAAATTGAATGAACAACAAAGAGACGATATAAAAAAGGGTATAATTCCCGAATCGTTTTTTGCGGGAGAAAATCATTTTAATGAACTGATCAACCAGGTTGCGGGTTTCGGTATTGCCGACAGACTTGCGGACCTTGAATATACCGATAAATATCTTCTTGTGGATGACGGAGAAAAAAATGAATAAAAATAAAATACTTATTTTTCTTTCGATTATTATATTTTTTATAGGGGTGTGTTTTTTTGTCGGAGGGATATACAAAAACATTTCCGAAGAAAACGCCGCAAAGCAAAGGCGTGAGAACATTGTAAAATGCACAGATGAGCTTGTTTCTGCTTGTGATGAGGCATACGAAAAAATAGGTATGTCGGAAGAAGAAAAGGCGGAGCTTGACGATTACAAGGAAAATATGGCAAAGGAGAGCGACCCGGTTTTAAGAGCCTATATTGCCATAGGCATGAGTAGGTATGTTGCCGAGGAAATTGTAAATTCAAACTATTATAAGCATGAAAATACCGGAGAAAGACTTGAACCTCATCACGAGGTTGCAGGTAAAACCGTAAGCGAGGCTGTTTCAAGGCTTGAAAACGCACTCGAGTAAAGGAGATTAAAATGATCAGAACAAGATTTGCCCCTTCCCCTACGGGATATATGCACATAGGCAATTTAAGAACGGCCCTTTATGAATTTTTGATAGCGAAATCTCAGGGCGGAAAATTTATACTCAGAATTGAGGATACCGACAGGGAAAGATATGTTGACGGGGCGGTGGAGGTTATATACAAGACCCTTGAACTGTCTCACATGCCCCATGACGAGGGCCCGGACATAGGCGGAGATTACGGCCCCTATGTTCAAAGCGAAAGAAAAGGCGACTACATGAAATATGCAAAAGAACTTGTTGAAAAGGGAGAAGCATATTACTGTTTTTGTACAAAGGAAAGGCTTGATTCGCTAAGAGCGCATGTAAGCGGAGATGATGTTGCAAAATACGACAGACATTGTCTTTCTCTTTCCCCCGAGCAAATAGAGGAAAATTTGCAAAAAGGCGTTCCTTTTGTTATAAGACAGAAGATTCGTCCCGGGAAAACGACCTTCCACGATGTTGTTTACGGAGATATCACCGTGGATAATGAAGAGATGGAAGATCAAATACTGATAAAATCAGACGGATACCCTACTTATAATTTTGCAAATGTTATCGACGACCATGCCATGGCTATCACACATGTTGTAAGAGGTGCGGAGTATTTATCTTCCACACCTAAGTACAATCTGCTTTATGAGGCATTTGGCTGGGAAATACCCACTTATGTACACCTTCCTGCGGTAATGAAGGATAAGCACAACAAGCTCTCAAAAAGAAACGGAGATGCTTCCTTTCAAGACCTTATTCAAAAGGGTTACCTTCCCGAGGCAATAATCAATTATATTGCTCTTTTGGGTTGGTCGCCTTCGGATAACCGCGAAATTTTCAGTATGGATGAGCTTATTGAAGCCTTCGATGTTAAGGGGTTGAGTAAATCCCCCGCAATTTTTGACATAGATAAGCTTACGTGGATGAACGGAGAGTATATAAAGAATATGCCGTTTGACAGTTTTTATGAGTATGCCGAGCCCGAGCTTAAGGCAGCTGTCAAAAGAGATGATATCGATTTGAAAAAACTGGCTTCATATGTTCAGTCAAGAGTTTCGACCTTCAAAGAAATAGCACAGAAGGTTGACTTTGTGGATAAGCTTCCAAGCTATGAACCGGAGCTTTATGTACATAAGAAAATGAAAACTACTCTTGAAATGAGCCTTGAAAATTTGAAAAAGGCTTACCCTGTACTCGAAGCATTGGAAAAGTGGGATAATGACAGTATTTATGCTGCTTTAAAAAATCTCATAGATGAAATGCAGATAAAGAACGGGCAAATGCTCTGGCCTGTAAGAACAGCTCTTTCCGGGGAGCCTACTTCCCCTTGCGGAGCAAGCGAACTTGGCGAGCTTCTTGGAAAAGAGGACTCCTTAGACAGAATAAAAAAGGGTATAGAGCTTCTTTCCGGATGTGTGGTAAGTGAATAAAAAAGGTATCAGGCTTGCCGTGCTTTTTGTTTCCGCCTTCCTTTTTATTGTAATGGGCTGTGATTTCGGCTATGCAACCAAAGAGGAAATGAAAAGAGCCGTAGAAAAATACAACAGTATAAACAATACCGACCTTTACATAAAAGAGGAACGTGTATGCTCCGTATGTATCTGTTATTACGGTCAGGGTGATTTGCCCGAAAAAAGCAAAACTCTTAAGGATTTCGCTGCTTTTTTGAAAAATAACGGTATTAAAACGGATTTTAAGACAGAAATACAGTGTGCTCTTGAAAGAAATGAAAATGGCGGTTTTGTAAGTGATTATACAAAGCTGTCCCTTCCCGTGGTCAAATCGGACACCGCTTTAAAGGAACTTGCCGAAGAAAAATATGAGTTATATGCAGTGCAAAGGTGCCTTCCGGGCACTTCCGCAAGTACCGTCAAAAAGGTGATCAAGGCTTACCCCGAGCTGAGATTTACAGCCAATTACCTCGGAGAAGAGATAGATACGGACAATTTTCTGCTCTTAAGTGAAACGGGGGATATAAGTTACGGCTGCTTTTATGAGCTTTTGAAAAAAAGCGGCTATCCTCTTAAAGATGAGGCGTTTACATTTATCGGAGCGGATAATGCCGTGTACGATATGAGTCTTGCCTATAATGACTACAAATTAAACGGGAAATATATGTATTACTACATAAGAAACGGTGAAAAAATACCCGGATTTACCGGGCTTTCTAAGGAAACCGTAAAGACTATGACAGGAATAGAGATAAGAAACCACTAAAAAAGGAGAAAACAATGAGTAAAATTATATCAACAACCAATGCCCCTTCGGCAATAGGACCCTACAGCCAGGCTGTCGTATCGGGAGGACTTGTATACACATCCGGACAGATAGCTCTTGACCCCGCTACAGGAGAGATTGTGGGAGATACCATTGAAAAACAGACCGAACAGGTAATGAAAAACCTTTCGGCTATTCTTTCCGCAGCAGGTTCGGAATTTTCAAAGGCGGTCAAAACTACTTGCTTTCTTGCGGATATGGGCGATTTTTCGGCATTTAATGACATTTACGGAAAATATTTCACAGGTAAGCCCGCAAGAAGCTGTGTGGCTGTAAAGACCCTTCCGAAAAATGTGCTTTGCGAGGTGGAGGTCATCGCCGAGGTATGAGCATACTGACATTGGATAAGGTCTACCATGCGTCGTATGTTCTTAAAAACGTTATAAGACATACCGATGTTATACCCGCTCCAAAAATAAATACAGGAGCGGATTGCTTTTTGAAAACCGAAAATCTTCAGGTTACGGGTTCTTTTAAGGTCAGAGGTGCATATTATAAAATTTCGCAGCTTACCGATGAGGAAAAGGCAAAAGGAGTTGTTGCTTGTTCTGCAGGCAATCACGCACAGGGAGTTGCTCTCGGAGCAACGGCAAACGGAATAAAGAGTATAATCTGTCTGCCTGATGGGGCTCCCATTTCGAAGGTGGAAGCAACAAAAAAACTTGGTGCCGAAGTTTGTCTTGTAAAGGGTGTGTATGATGATGCCTATGCAAAGGCTCTTCAGCTCAAAGAAGAACATGGCTATACCTTTGTTCATCCTTTCGACGATGTGGATGTGATCGCAGGTCAGGGTACTATAGGACTTGAGATACTCGATCAGATACCCGATTTGGATGCTGTCATCGTTCCCGTAGGCGGAGGCGGACTTATTTCGGGGGTGGCTTTTGCCATAAAAAGCCTGAATCCGAAATGCAAGGTTTACGGAGTGCAGGCGGAAGGGGCACCCTCTATGTTCAATGCCCTCAGAAACGATAAAATAGAAACACTTTCCTCCGTTAAGACCATTGCCGACGGAATTGCGGTAAAAACTCCGGGAGAGCTTACTTTTGAGCTTGTTTCAAAATATGTTGATGAAATCGTTACGGTATCCGATGATGAGGTTGCCTCCGCAATTCTTGCCCTTATGGAAAGACAAAAGCTTGTGTGTGAGGGTGCGGGAGCTGTTTCTGTTGCAGCTGCGATGTTCGATAAGGTGGACATAAAAGGGAAAAAGGTGTGCTGTTTGCTCTCGGGCGGAAATATCGATGTTACGATTCTTTCAAGAGTGATCTCAAGAGGTTTGCTGAAAACAGGGCGTTCCCTTTCCGTAAAAATGGAACTTAACGATAAGCCCGGACAGCTTGAAGCGGTATCGGGGATCATATCTTCTTTGGGCGGAAACATAGTATCCATTTATCACGACAGATATGACCTTAATATAGATATTGTTTCCTGCATACTTGATTTGAGGATAGAAACGCGAGATTTTGAACATATAGAACAAATTTTAAGCAGACTCAGAGAAGAAGGCTTTAAAATTATAGAATAGTGGAATAAAAAAGAAAACATAAAAAAATATTAAAATTAAAAATAATTATTGACATTTGTTTTTAAAATGTTATAATTTTATACAATTCTAAATTGTTGACGAGGACAGTACTTTTTTGCTTTATGTATCAGAGAGAGGCATTTTTGCTGTGATTGCCTTTACATTGCAACTAAGGAAGACCACCTTTGAGAGGCTTTAATACAGCCCGTTTAGTCGCGTTAAGACTGTAGAGGGTATTTCCGCAGCTGAAGTTTACGGATACTCTTTTGAGGAGGCACTTTTGGTGCAACTTGGGTGGAACCGCGTTTATTACGTCCCTTGCTTATGCAAGGGGCTTTTTTTGTTAAGGAGGACAAAAAATGATTACCGTTACTTTAAAAGACGGCTCTAAAAAGAGCTATGAAAAAGGAATAACTGTTATTGAAGCGACAAAAGCAATAAGCGAGGGACTTGCAAGGGCTGCTTGCTGCGGTATCGTAAACGGAAAAACAGAGGATCTTCGTTTTGAGCTTAACGAGGACTGTACACTTGAAATTTGTACCTTTGATTCCGATGAGGGTAAAAAAGCATATCGCCATACTTGTTCACATATTATGGCTCAGGCGGTAAAAAGACTTTACCCCGAGACAAAACTTGCCATAGGACCTGCTACGGACGAGGGCTTTTACTATGATTTTGACAGAGAGCCTTTCTCAGCCGAGGAGTTTGAAAAAATAGAAGCTGAGATGAAAAAAATTGTCAAGGAAGCACTTCCCATAGAACGCTTTGAACTTCCCAGAAAAGAAGCTCTTGAGCTTATGGAAAAAGCAGGCGAACCCTACAAGGTTGAGCTTATAAACGATCTGCCCGAAGATGCAATAATTTCCTTCTATAAGCAAGGTGAGTTTACCGACCTTTGTGCAGGCCCCCACCTTATGAATACCAAGGAAATAAAGGCATTTAAAATAACAAATGAAGCAGGCTCATCGGGTGCATATTGGAGAGGCAACGAGAAAAACAAAATGCTTGCCAGAATTTATGCAACGGCATTTACCAAAAAAGCCGACCTTGATGAATATATCCAAATGAGGGAAGAGGCTAAGAAAAGAGACCATAACAAGCTTGGAAGAGAGCTTCATCTTTTTACAACCAATGACGTTATAGGTCAGGGACTTCCTTTACTTATGAATAAAGGTACGAAGATCGTTCAGATCCTTCAACGTTTTGTTGAGGACGAGGAGGAGAGAAGGGGATATATGCGTACTAAGACCCCTTTTATGGCAAAAAGCGATCTTTACAAGATTTCGGGTCATTGGGACCATTACAAAGACGGAATGTTTGTTATGGGAGATGAGGAAAAGGATGATGAAGTTTTTGCACTTCGTCCTATGACCTGTCCTTTCCAATATATGGTTTACAATGCCGAACAACATTCCTATAAAGAGCTTCCCTGTCGTTACGGAGAAACAAGCACACTTTTCAGAAATGAATCTTCGGGCGAAATGCACGGTCTTATAAGAGTAAGACAGTTTACAATAAGTGAGGGACATCTTATTCTCCGTCCCGACCAGCTTGAGGATGAGTTTAGAAATTGTCTTGAGCTTGCAAATTACATGCTTAAAATAACAGGTCTTATTGACGATGTTACCTACCGCTTCTCACAGTGGGATCCCGATGACAGAAGCAAGTATATAGGTACTCCCGAACAGTGGGACGAGGCTCAAAGTACAATGGAAAAAATACTTAAGCACCTCGGAGTGGAATACAAGATAGGAGTGGGCGAGGCAGCCTTCTACGGTCCTAAGCTCGATATACAGGTAAAGAATGTATTCGGCAAGGAGGATACGCTCATCACCATACAGATCGACCAAATGCTTGCAAAGAATTTCGGTATGTACTATGTAGATCAGGACGGTCAGAAAAAACAACCCTATATCATTCACAGAACATCTATAGGTTGTTATGAAAGAACACTTGCCCTTATGATAGAAAAATTTGCGGGACATTTCCCTACATGGCTTGCTCCCGTACAGATAAAGCTTCTTCCCATATCCGATAAATTTATGGATTATGCCGACGAAGTTGAGGCAAAATTCAAAAAGGCGGGTATCAGAGTTGAGACCGACCGCAGAGCAGAGAAGATAGGTTATAAAATTCGTGAGGCAAGAAATGAAAGAGTACCCTATATTATTGTTGTAGGGGAAAAGGAAGCGGCGGAGGGAACTCTTTCTGTTCGTTGTAAGGGTGAGGACCTCGGCTCATACAGTTTCGATGATTTCCTTAAAGAGATAAACGAGGAAATTGAGAGCAAGACAGCACGCTGGTTCCCTTGGCTTAATAGATGATAAAGGAACCACTGATTAATTAATCA
>DFJD01000021.1 GCA_002372875.1 Clostridiales bacterium UBA3680 | reverse complement strand
GGAATACGAATATCATTGACTACAAATTATTGCAGGTACAAATATTAGAAGAGCATATACATTTATAAAAGACTCATTTAAATGAGGTGATTTTTAGTTGAAAACATATAAAATATTTATGCCCTATTATTATCTTTTGTTTTTAATAATTGTAATAATTTGTATATTAAGTTTAAATGGTATATTTAGTTTAAATGGTATATTTAATTTCATGATTATCCATGGTGTTTTAGTGGTACTTTTAATTACTTGCTTTAGTTCTTTATTTACGCTGAAAATAAGGGGAGATGAGTATATTAAAAATATATATCCTAATATTTTTAAAGCATATATGAAGGATTATCCTGAAGAGCAAGTTTTATATGCTAGATTAGGAACAAAACCAATAGCACTATTGTTGCTAATAAAAAAATATCCCCAAGATACTAATATATTAGAAAAAGAATGGTGTTTATTTTTAAAAGATAAATATGTAAAGAGTATAACAAATGATGCTTGTATGTCGATATGTTATGTTATTACATGCGTTATTTTTATTCCTATTATGTCTATTTTATCTGCTGTGATCATGTAGAGGGTCATGCCATACAGGGGGACGGTTAGTGTGAATATCCCCTGTCAGCACCCCTATTTTTGCGCACACTAAAAACACTATGCTCAAAATTCAATAATTTATATTGGACAACGCAACATCTACGATAAACCCGGGGTTGTGAATTATCTTCACACCCCGATTTTTTTCTTGCATTTGCTCTTACCCTATGATATAATGGTAAAAGTATATTTATGCGAAGGAGGTATCTTTAAATGAAGCACATCAAAACATTGACAACAAAGCTTCTTCAAAGCACTGCCGCAAAGGGTGGCTGCGGAGAATGTCAGACTTCTTGTCAGTCTGCTTGCAAGACATCTTGCACGGTTGCAAACCAGGAATGCGAAAACAAGTAATTGTTGATCTTAAGCTAAGAGTCGCAAGACCTTAGCTTAATTTGTGTGAACTCGAAAGGAAGAGAAATAAATGATACACAAGTACTTTCTTAACGGTTTGTATATCGTACTTGATGTTAACAGTGGCGCCGTACATATCGTAGATGAGCTTGTGTATGACGTGCTGGATTATTACAAGGAAATGTCACCCGAGGATATAGCCCAAAAGCTTCCCAAATATTCAAAAGAGGAAATACTTGAATGCTGTGAAGAACTTGCCGAGCTTGAAAAAGACGGGCAGCTCTACAGCGAGGATATATACGAGCAGGTGGTTCCGAAAATAGAAAGAAGAAGTCCGGTAGTAAAGGCACTGTGCCTGCATATTGCGCACGACTGCAACCTTAAGTGCGAATACTGCTTTGCCGAAGAGGGTGAATACCACGGCAAAAGAGAGCTTATGAGCCTTGAGGTCGGCAAGAAAGCGATCGATTTTCTTATAAAGGCATCCGGAAAAAGAAAGAACCTTGAGGTAGACTTTTTCGGCGGAGAACCCCTTATGAATTTCGAGGTGGTAAAGGAAATAGTGAAATATGCCCGCTCGATAGAAAAAGAGCATGACAAAAATTTCCGCTTTACCGTTACCACCAACGGTATGCTCCTTAACGACAAAAATATGGAGTTTATCAACGAAAATATGCACAACGTCGTTTTGAGCATCGACGGCAGAAAAGAGGTTCACGACAGAATGAGACCCACCGCTTCGGGTAAGGGCTCATACGATATTGTTTTGCCCAAATTTAAGAAAATGGCGGAAAGCAGAAACCAGACCGATTACTATGTAAGAGGCACCTTCACACATTACAATCTTGACTTTGGCAAGGATATACTTTCCATGGCGGATAACGGCTTTAAGCAGATTTCCGTTGAGCCCGTGGTTGCGGATGAAAGCATGCCCTATGCCATAAAAGAAGAAGATCTGCCTCGCCTCTACGAAGAATACGAGGCTCTTGCCTCGGAAATGCTCAAAAGAAGAGGCACAGACAAGGACTTCAATTTCTTCCATTTTATGATAGATCTCACCGGCGGCCCCTGCCTTATGAAAAGACTTGTAGGCTGCGGCTCGGGCACGGAATATCTTGCCGTGGCCCCCTCGGGAGACCTCTACCCCTGCCATCAGTTTGTGGGCATGGAACAGTTTAAAATGGGAGATGTGGACAGCGGAGTTGTAAGAGACGACATAAGATGCGATTTTGAAAATTGCAATGTTTACAACAAACCCGTCTGCAAGGAATGCTGGGCAAAGAACTATTGCTCGGGCGGCTGTGTAGCCAATTCCTACAACACACACGGCGATCTTGTAACGCCGTACGAAACAGGCTGTAAGCTTCAAAAGAAGCGTATAGAGTGTGCCATAATGCTTAAGGCAACACAATCAGAGCAACAATAAAAAGGGAGGAACATTCAAAAATGAAAGCAAAGAGTGCTTTTGTTCTCTTGCTGATCATACTTGTAGGCTGCGGTCTTGCCGCACTGTCCTACTTTGGCGTAGGCCATGTACAATCAGCAAGCAGCCCGGAAAACTCTCAGTCGATAGAAATAGCTACCGACGAAAACGGAGAGTATGTGACCGAGCTGGCAACAGAGTATGTTACAGACACAGAAGGTGAAACCGTCACAAATGCCAACGGCGACCCCGAATCCGTGCTTGTTACGGAAGTGGTAAGCCAGGCTGTTACAAACGAAGCAGGCGAGGTTGAGACCGATGAAGACGGAAACGACAAAACAGAGATCGTTACAGACGATAAGGGTAACCCCTTAACAAGAAACGTTTCCACATACGTCATCTCTCAGGGTGATGCATCCACAGAGTCCACCACCGCAGGCCCCGGCTACGGCAGCTACAAAAACATAAAGCAGGGTCTTGACCTTAAAGGCGGTGTGTACATAGTTTACGAAGCCGATAAAGAAGCCCCCGCCGAAGAAGAAATGAACGCCGCCGTATCAATGCTCCAACAAAGAGTAACATACAGAGGCTATTACGATGCGGAAGTATCAAAAGAGGGTACAAACCGTATCAGAGTTGAGATCCCCGGTGTTGATGATGCGGCTGCGGCAGCTCAGGAAATAGGTTCCGCCGCAAAGCTTACATTCAGAGACGAGGAAAACAACATTCTTGTAGACGGTACAAACGTTAAAGATGCCAACAAGGCATACCAGAACAACCAGGTAGTTGTTACCCTTGCTTTCGACAGCGAAGGAACAAAGGCATTTGCCGATGCAACTCAGGCAAATATCAACAAGTCCATAGGCATATATATGGATGATATGCTTATATCATCTCCGAAAGTACAAAGTGCCATTACAGACGGTAATGCCGTTATCACAGGCGACTTTGATGCAAAAAGCGCCGAGGATCTTGCGGCAAAGATAAGAGCCGGTTCCCTTCCTTTTTCACTTAATATAATCAATTACAACCAAACAGGTGCAAGATTGGGTGCAAACTCCCTTTCAACCTCCGTTAAAGCAGGAATTATAGGTATTGCTCTTGTATTACTGTTCATGCTTGTAATGTACAGATTACCCGGCTTTGCAGCCGACCTTGCCCTTTGCATATATGTGGGCATAATAATGGTTCTTTTGAGCCTTTTCGGCATAACCCTCACCCTGCCGGGTGTTGCCGGTATCATACTTTCCGTGGGTATGGCGGTAGATGCAAACGTTATCATCTTTGAGAGAACAAAAGAAGAGATAAAGCTCGGAAAATCCGTTAAAACTGCTGTAAGAAACGGTTTTGCAAAGGCATTTTCCGCTATCTTCGACGGTAACATCACAACCATAATTTCCTGCTGCGTGCTTTTATGGCTCGGAACAGGTCCTATAAAGGGCTTCGCTCAAACACTTGCGCTCGGTATCATCGTATCCATGTTTACAGCCCTTGTTGTAACAAGAATTATTCTTTATTCATTTATAAACCTTGGTATTAAAAATCCCGTACTTTACGGCGGAAAGACAGGAGGCCCTAAGAATGCAGATAGTTAAAAGAAGAGGCATATATCTTGGTATTTCCTGCCTGATAATAATCGCCGGAATAGTTGCCATGATCATAAACGGCGCTTCGGGAAAAGGTCCTTTCAACTTTGATGTTGAATTTTTAGGAGGTACCTCCATCGAAATAGAGATCGGTCAGGATTTCAACAACGACGATATAACAAAGATCGTAGAGGAAAACTCTTCGGTTAAAAATCCTCAGGTGCAAAAAACAAATGACGGTCATTCCGTTGCTATAAAGACCACAAGCCTTACATCCGAGGAAAGAACGGCAATACAGAAAGCAATAAGTGAAAAATACGAAATAGGTGCGGAAAGATTTACCGTTCAGGATGTATCCGCAACCGTCAGCCACGATATGATAAGAGATTCCATAGTTTCCGTTGTGGTTGCTTGCGTGTGCATTCTTATCTATATAAGTATTCGTTTTAAGGACTTTGCCATGGGTGTAAGCTCCATTTTGGCACTTGTACATGATGCTCTTGTGGTTCTCGGTGCCTATGCCATATTCAGAACACCCATGAATAACTCTTTCATAGCGGCTGTTCTTACGGTTATCGGTTACTCAATAAACGCATCGATCGTTATTTTCGACCGTGTAAGAGAAAATCGTGCAAGAATAGGCAGAAACAATTTTGAAGAGCTTATAAATGCCAGCGTTAAGATGACTTTGACCCGTTCCCTCTTCACCTCATTGACAACATTCTTTACGGTTGCTTGTCTTTGGGTCTTCGGTGTGGCTTCGGTAAAAGAATTCGTATTCCCCATTGCTGTAGGTATCGTTGCAGGTACATATTCATCCGTATTTGTTGCAGGTAACATTTGGTATATGCTTGCATCAAGTATGGCGGCAAAGAAGAACGCACAAAAGCTCGAAAAGCTTAACAACAAAAAGTCGGCTAAAGCATAAAAAGCCGTTAAGCGGATATCATAATAGGTATCCGCTTTTTTTATTGAAATCCCTTCCTCTTTATGATATTATATACAAACACTGTTTTTAAGGAAAGGAAAAGTATCAATGCAAAATGTAATAGAAGCAATATCCAAAATAAACGATTTTATCAACGGTCTTGTTTGGGGCTGGCCCGTCATCATCCTTATTTTGGGAACGGGAATACTTCTTACCGTAAAAACCGGATTTTTACAGGTAACACATTTCAAAGATTCGTTGAACTCCACAATTATTCCCGCATTAAAAGAGCTGAGTATAAAAAACAAGAAAAAAGACACCTTAAAGTCCGTTTCTCAGTTTGAAGCCTTTTCCACCGCCATATCGGGAACGGTGGGCACGGGAAATATCATCGGTGTCATTTCGGCAATACTTACCGGAGGCCCCGGTGCGGTGTTTTGGATGTGGATCTCGGCTTTTTTCGGCATGGTGACCAACTATTCCGAAAATGTTCTCGGTCTTTATTTCAGAAAAAAAGACGATCACGGAAATTTATCCGGCGGCTCCTTCTATTACATACGCTACGGCCTTAAAAACAAGGTACTTGCATACTGCGCCGCCATATTTTGTGTATTTGCGGCAATAGGTATGAGCGGTGTGCAAACAAACAAAATATCAAACACGGTTTACAGTGCTGCAATTTCCTTCAGTGGCGGTGAGGTATCCGATGTTGTAAAATTGGTTACGGGTATTGTTATAGCCGTGCTGACGGCACTTATTATCTTAGGCGGCATTCAGAGAATAGGAAAGGTCGCATCCATGCTTGTGCCCTCCATGTCCTTACTTTTTATTGTTATGTCTCTGTTTATTATACTTAAAAATATCACCCACCTACCTGCCGCATTTGTGCTCATCTTTTCGAAAGCATTCAATTTCAAAGCCGCGGGAGGCGGTATACTCGGCTATACCTTTTCAACCATAATCAAAAAGGGAATGGCAAGGGGTGTTTTCTCAAACGAAGCAGGTCTCGGCTCCTCCGTTATCGCTCACAGTGCCTCGGAAACAAGAGAGCCCGTAAAACAGGGTCTTTGGGGAATATTCGAAGTATTTTTTGACACCTTTGTAATTTGCACCCTTACTTCCCTTTCCTTTATATCCTCCTTCGACCTTACCGCCCTTTCCGCCACTGCCGACGATACGGCAATGAGCATGTCTCTTTTCTCCGAAAATTTCGGCAAATTGGGTGTTGGCGTGTTTTCTTTGATACTTCCTCTTTTTGCATTTACCACGGTAATAGCCTGGTCATACTACGGAGAAAAAGCCACTGAATTCTGCTTTAGCCATTTAAGCGAGAAGCACAAGAACTTGAGTGTTACAATCTTTAAAATAACATACATTGTACTTATCGCCTTTTCCGCAGTAATAAAAAGCGACCTTATATGGTCGATAAGCGACACCTTCAACGGTCTGATGGCAATACCCAACCTTATTTGTCTTGTTGCCCTGAGCGGTACGGTCGCAAAGATAACAAAGAACTATTTCAACCGAAAAAAAGGAATGGACGTTGAACCCATGCTCTCGGCATATCCCGACCTTAATGAGGAATTTAAAGCTCATACTTCGAAAAAAAATAGATAAATATGTAAAAAGGAGCAATATGTTTTCATTGCTCTTTTTTTGTGGACAAAAAAAGGGAGTCTGAGGCAGAAGGCAGAGAATTAGCCTTTGTGCAATTTAACGAAATTTCAATGTCATATCCATGTTAAAATCAGACCATTAAAGGAAGTAAAACATCGAAAGCAAGATTATTTCAAGGTTATAGAGTTGTGCAAAAACGCCAATAAAAATAACATTTTCATTACAAAAAAAGACAGCAGAGATTGACAAAAAAAAAACAAAGTTATAATAATACTCAGAGATGCTTCTCGCGTCCATTTCTCAGGGCGTGTCCTTCTATGACTCTTTGGGCTTTTTCTGCAGATTAGCCCTTAGCCCGAAACGGGTGAACCGCTTAGCCGGCATATAGTTCGAGTTAACGAAGTGTCTCTTTTGCAAACGCAGGGAGAGGGGTAACTCTCTCCCTTTATGTAGAGTTTGGCTGACTCTAAATCTATTTTACAGGAGGTAAAAAAATAAATGAGAAAATCATTTTTTAAGACTGTAGTGGCTACAGCTATAGTCGGTGCAAGCATGCTCATTAGCAGTATAGCAACGTGGGCAGCAACTACATCATCCGTGTATTATATTGAAAAATCAGCTGCAGAAAGTAGCGTGTTTAAGAGTACGGTCGCGTTAGAGGGCTCAAATTCCAATAGCACATCCGTAACGGCTGGTGTTGGAACATATATAACAAAAAACAGAACGGGTTCAATTAGCCCAACAATAACATTTAGTGTTCCCACATCTAAAAAGGGTGATTTTTATATTTACGCAATTTCTTCAGGAACTTCAAAACGAACCTTAACATTAACCGATGGAACAACTCCAAAAACCGAAGAAGTTAACAAAAAAGCGGACGGTTTCAAATTAGTTAGTTTTACTGATTTGGCATCTGGTTCATATTCATTAACAGCGAACGATAACATTCAAATTGCTCTTCTTGTATTAGATTTAACTGATACTGAAATTACATCAGATGAATACGTATGGGCAATTGATACCGAAAATTTACCCACAGGTATTGCAGCAAGCGAATTAAGTTTAACTCCTTCCGAGGATAAACAAAGTGCATCTCTAACATACAGTGGTTCTACAAAGGTTAAATCCACTACTTTCCCTACGAGTATTGCAAAAGATGATGATTGTGTGACAACAACCACCACAAATCTAAATGATACTTATAAAAAATATACTTATACTGTTACTGTACAAGAGTCTTGGTTTGATGATGCTCCTACATATACCGCAAGTGGTAATGTTTATGATTCCTCAACCGGAAATGCGGTAGCTGGATTGAGCATTGCTTCAAGTGCATCGGGTACAGGCAAAGTAACAACAGGTACAGGATTTGAAGTTACAGGTATACTTGGAGACACTACTTTAACATTTTCTGCTACAGGTTATCAATCAAAATCTGTTGAAGTAAAGGGAGAAACATCTGAAATAGTTGTTGATCTTATACCCAATAATATTGCTGATGGTACAACATCTTTTTCGGTTAACAAGATTTTCGCAAGAAATGGTTATGAAGCAACAGCAACCGATAATGTTGACAGTAATTTCAGTATTACTGTAAATAACTTTTCTGTAACAGGAAGTAGTGCAAAACTTCAATTGGTGGACAGCAATAACAATTCTGTAGAAAAAGATGGCTATATTGGTAGAATAAATCTTAACGGCGATAACGCAACAATAACATATACACCTACTACAAATGGTACACTTACTGTATATGCCATGACCGGAAACAATAGCGAATTAGATAGAAGTGTAGATATAAAGCAAGGAGACACAACTATCGCAAACTTCAAAACAAATGTTTCCGGAGGAATCGTTTCAAAAACCGTAAATGTTGAAAGTGGCAAAGCGTATACCATACAACGCGGTAAAAATGATAGTAATAAAACAAAAGCAGTTAATATTTACGCTGTTGATTTTACTACCGGTGCACATGTTCCCGAATTTGTTGGCACAACACCTACAACTAATACAAACGATTCACTTGGTTTAATTTACGGTGACGGTGAATATTATGTATACGCTCTTGTAAGTGGCACCAAGCTTAATGATTATAGTAGCATTAATATTTCTAATGGTACCAAATCTGTAACTATAAACGAAGTATATCAAAAAGTAGCATTTACTGAAGGAGAACTTGAAGTACCAAACACAAGCAATTATATGGCTATCGCTTATCTTGGAAATGAGTTCACCGAGACACCCGATATTTCAGGTTATACGGTTACATTTGTAGGTAGCAACGAAGAGTAATGGAGGTAATGCTAATTATGAAGAAACAATATAATTCTCCTGAGATTAAACTTACCGCTATTTCTCAGGAAAGTGTAATTTTATTAAGTGGTATAACAACTACTGTTCAAAGTAGTACAATAAAATCAAAGTACAATCTTAACAGCTAATAATTAAGAATAATAAAATCTGCAGATAGCAACCCCCGATCGACATCGGGGGTTTACTATTTCCTTAAAAAAATTTATTGCTATGTTTTATCCCAATAAATTCCGATAAATATCCAAAATGTTATTGAAAATTTCCTTCTGTTGTGGTATGATTAAGTTTAATAATTCTTAGAGAGGAGATAAACTTAATGGCATTTTATTATGACGAGCCTTCCCATACATTCAGTGAATATCTGCTTGTTCCCGGATATTCATCCGCAGAATGTACACCGGACAGAGTCTCACTTAAAACACCCGTAGTAAAGTACAAAAAGGGCGAGCAGCCCTCCCTATCAATGAATATTCCCCTTGTTTCGGCAATAATGCAATCCGTATCCGACGATAAGATGGCTATTGCCCTTGCAAAGGAAGGCGGTATATCCTTTATATACGGCTCACAGAGCCCCGAGCAGCAAGCAGAGATGGTAAAAAGGGTAAAAAGCTATAAAGCAGGCTTTGTTAAGAGCGATTCCAACATTCGCCCCGACCAGACCCTTGCCGACATTCTTGCCCTCAAAGAGAAAACAGGACACTCCACCGTTGCCGTAACAGAAGACGGCACAAGCGGCGGAAAACTGATAGGTATCGTTACAAGCAGAGATTACCGTGTTTCCCGTATGCCTAAGGATACAAAGGTATCCGAGTTTATGACTCCCATAGATAAGGTCATTTACGCTCCCGAAGGTACCACCTTAAAGGAAGCAAACAACATAATTTGGGATAACAAGCTTAATGCGCTTCCCATTCTCGATTCAAACCAAAGACTTGTTGCCTATGTTTTCCGTAAGGATTACGACTCACACAAGGAAAATCCCGACGAACTGCTCGACACTTCAAAAAGATATATCGTAGGTGCAGGTATAAACACAAGAGATTACGCTCAGAGAGTACCCGCCCTTGTTGAAGCGGGAGCCGATGTGCTTTGTATAGACTCCTCCGAGGGCTTTTCCGAGTGGCAGAAAATCACCATCGACTGGATAAGAGAACATTACGGCGACACCGTGAAAGTGGGTGCCGGAAATGTCGTTGACAGAGACGGTTTCAGATTTCTTGCACAGGCAGGAGCAGACTTCGTTAAAATAGGTATAGGCGGAGGCTCCATCTGTATAACAAGAGAAACAAAGGGTATCGGAAGAGGTCAGGCGACAGCCGTTATCGACGTGGCAAAGGCAAGAGATGAGTATTACGAAGAAACGGGTATATACGTTCCCATCTGTGCCGACGGCGGCATCGTACACGACTACCATATAACACTTGCCCTTGCAATGGGCTGTGATTTCTGTATGCTTGGCAGATACTTCTCACGTTTTGAGGAAAGTCCCTCAAACAAGGTAATTGTAAACGGTAATTACATGAAAGAATACTGGGGCGAGGGTTCCGCAAGAGCGCGCAACTGGCAGCGCTACGACTTAGGCGGAGCAAGAAAGCTCTCTTTTGAAGAGGGAGTTGACTCCTATGTTCCCTATGCAGGTTACCTCCACGATAACCTTGCAGTTACCCTTTCAAAAGTAAAACACACCATGTGTAACTGCGGTGCTTTGACAATTTCCGAGCTTCAGCAAAAAGCGAAAATAACTCTCGTATCCTCGGTAAGTATTGTAGAGGGCGGAGCTCACGACGTATTGCTCAAAGACCAATCCGCAATAACCAACAAATGATACAACTTAATCCGTCACACCCCATATATACGGCTAATGACTTTTACAAGGAGCTTTACGGCAAAAAGGCCGTAAAGCTCTCTTTTGATTGCGGCTTTACTTGTCCGAACAGAGACGGTACCCTATCAAACGGAGGCTGTATTTTCTGTTCGGGAAAGGGGTCGGGTGATTTTGCCGGAGACAGAAAAACAGACTTTAAAGAGCAATATTTTTCACAGATCCGCTTGATCGGCGATAAATGGAAAAACTGTGTTTACATCGCCTATTTGCAAGCCTTTACAAACACCTACGCCCCCACGGAACATCTGAAAAAAATATACTCCGAAATAATCGCCCTTCCCGATATTTGCGGTCTTTCCGTAGCCACAAGACCCGACTGTATAGATGAACAAAAGGCAGAGCTTTTGGCGCATATAAACGAAAAAATGCCCGTATTTGTCGAGTTGGGTCTTCAAACCGCCAACGAGAAAACAGCAAAAAGAATAAACCGTTGCTATGAAAATAAAGTCTACGAAAATGCCGTCACACTTTTGAAAAAGAAAAACATCAATGTGGTGACCCACATTATTTTGGGACTTCCCGAAGAAGATTATTCCGATATGCTCTCTTCGGTAAGGTATGCCGTCAAGAGCGGGACCGACGGTCTGAAACTTCAGCTTTTGCACATTCTGAAAGGAACGGAACTTGAAAGACAATACTTAAAGGCCCCCTTCCCCCTTTTTACTCTTGACAGCTATACCGATACCATAGTTGACCTTGCCCAAGAGATACCCGCAAACATCGTTTTACACAGAATTACGGGAGACGGCAAAAAAGAAGAGCTTGTTGCTCCCCTTTGGCCCCTTGACAAAAGACGGGTGCTGAACACAATTCACCGTAAATTTAAAGAAAGAAATACCCACCAGGGAAAGAAGGTGTATTTATGACAGAAGAATACAAAGCTATGCTTGAAGAAAAAAAGGAAAAACTTTGGGCTTTTTTCAACGATAAAGATTACAACCCCATGAAGGTGAGCGACATTGCCTTCCTTCTGGGCGTACCCTCCGAAGATATGCCCCTTCTTGAAGAGGCGGTCGTCAGTCTTGAAAAGGAAGGAAAAATTCTTTTCACCAAAAAAGGTAAAATTGCCACCGCCGAATCCATGCAGCTGTACAACGGTACTTTTACGGGAAATGAAAGAGGCTTCGGCTTTGTAAGGGTAGAGGGCTTTGAAAGCGATATTTTCATTCCCGCCTCGGCAAAAAACGGTGCCATGCACAAAGATACCGTTCAGGTAAGGATAACGGGTTCGGGCAAAAGACCCGAAGGTGAAGTCGTAAAAATAATCGAAAGAGGCTTTAAAACCATAATAGGCACATACACCGCGTCCAAAAACGGTTCGGGCTTTGTAATTCCCGATGAGCATAAAACGGGGTATGACATATACATTCCTTCGGGAGCTTCTTTAGGTGCCGTAGACGGCCACAAAGTTGCCGTTAAGATAACAAAGCCCGCCACAGACAAGTACTCTCCCGAAGGGAAGGTAGTTGAAATACTCGGCCATATAAACGACCCCGGAGTTGACATTCTTTCGGTAATACGACAATATGAGATCCCCCTTGAATTTCCCTCTGATGTTACGGCACAGCTTGAACACATACCGGACAGCGTTGAAGACCGCACAGGCAGAGCCGATTACACCAACCTGCTTACCGTCACCATAGACGGAGAGGATGCAAAAGACCTTGACGATGCCGTTTCCGTGGAAAAACTTGAAAACGGCAATTACAGGCTGAGTGTTTTTATTGCCGATGTTTCACACTATGTGACCGAGGGCTCACCCCTTGACAAGGAAGCACTTAAACGAGGCACAAGCGTATACCTTGTAGACAGGGTCATTCCCATGCTTCCCCACAAGCTCTCAAACGGCATCTGCTCCCTTAATCAAGGTGAAGACAGATTTTCCCTTTGCTGTATTATGGAAATAGACCAAAGCGGAAATGTGGTGGACTCCGAAATACAAAAAGCCGTTATAAATGTCAACAGAAGAATGAGCTATACCGTAGTAAACGACTTGCTCACAAATAAAAACTCCGTCTATAAAGAAGAATATGAGCCCTTGCTGCCTATGTTTCTTCAAATGAAGGAGTTAAGAGATATTCTTTTGCAAAAAAGAAGAAACAGAGGGGCAATAGAATTTGAATTTGACGAGGCGCAAATAATACTCGACCAAAACGGCAAGCCCATAGACATAATAAAAAGGCCGAGAAATGTTGCCACAAGCATTATAGAAGAATTTATGCTTGCCGCAAACGAAACCGTTGCCGAGAGATTTTTCTGGCTGGATATTCCCTTTGTATACAGAACACACGAAGCCCCCGATGAAGAGAAAATAGCCTCTCTTAAAGAGGTGCTTGCAAAGTTCGGCTACTTCATAAAAGGTAATTCCGAGCATCCGAAAGCATTTCAACAGCTTCTCGACCTTTTGGAGGGAAAGCCCGAAGAAATGCTGCTTCAAAGGCTTATACTTCGCTCCTTCAAAAGAGCCCGCTATACCGCCTCAAACGGTATGCATTTCGGTCTTGCCGCTCAATACTATTGTCACTTCACCTCCCCTATAAGAAGATACCCCGATTTGCAGATCCACAGAATAATATCTCGTTTTCTCGACGGAACTCTTAACGAGGGTGCCATTGAACATTACAAAAAAATACTTGAAGATGTGGCAAGCAAATGTTCCGCAAACGAAAGAAGAGCGGACGACGCCGAAAACGATACGGATAAATACAAAATTGCCGAATATATGGAAGAACGGATCGGAAATGAGTATGTCGGCATAATTTCAAGCGTTACAAGCTGGGGAATATACGTAGAGCTTGAAAACACGGCAGAGGGCATGGTCTCCCTTTCAAGCCTTACCGATGACAAATACATCTTCGATGAAAAGACTCTGTCGGTAATGGGAGAAAGAAGCCACAAAACATACACCGTAGGGGATAAATTGAAGATAAAGGTAGTGCGTGCAAGCAGAATTGCAAGAATAATAGATTTTGAAATTATCGAGAAAATAGAGAGAAATTAAGAAAAATAAAGAAAAATAAAGAAAATCATATATTTTACACAAATTTACCCCGAATTTACAGTTTGCAAAAATCATCATTCTCTACTATTATATACATATGTTAGCACTCTGGTTTAATGAGTGCTAAAAAATCATATGTCAGGAGGAATAGTAATGAATTTAAGACCATTAAATGACAGAGTTGTTTTAAAGCAGTTAGAAGCCGAAGAAACCACAGCCGGCGGTATAATATTAACAACAAAAGAACAGGAAAAGCCCCAGGAAGCTGAGGTCGTAGCAGTAGGCCCCGGTGCAAAGGTGGACGGTGAACTTGTTCCCGTATCCGTAAAGGTAGGAGAAAAGGTCATATATTCCAAGTATGCCGGAACAGAGGTAAAGAAAGATGATGTGACCTACGTTATAGTTAAGGATTCTGATATCCTTGCCGTAGTTGAATAATATTCGGAGGTAATGGAAAAATGGCAAAAGACATAAAGTATTCCGTAGAAGCAAGAAAAGCTCTTGAAGCAGGTGTAAACAAGCTTGCCGATACCGTTAAGGTTACATTGGGTCCTAAGGGAAGAAATGTTGTGCTTGACAAAAAGTACGGTACTCCCCTTATTACAAACGATGGTGTTACAATAGCAAAGGAGATCGAGCTTGAGGACAACATCGAAAATATGGGCGCTCAGCTTGTAAAAGAAGTTGCCACAAAAACAAACGACGTGGCAGGTGACGGTACCACCACAGCTACAGTTCTTGCTCAGGCAATGATAGGCGAGGGTCTTAAGAACATCGCAGCAGGCGCTAACCCCATCATATTAAGAAAGGGTATGGCAAAGGCAACAAATGCCGCTGTTGAGAACATCAAGTCTATGAGCCAGTCGATCAACGGCAAAGAGCATATCGCAATGATCGCTTCCATTTCCGCAGCAGATGAGGAAGTTGGTAAGATGATCTCCGATGCTATGGAGAAGGTTTCAAACGACGGAGTTATCACCGTTGAAGAGTCCAAGTCCATGGAAACAGAGCTTGAAATGGTTGAAGGTATGCAGTTTGACAGAGGTTATTTATCTCCCTATATGTCAACGGATATGGAGAAGATGATCGCCGACCTTGACAACCCCTATATTTTAATTACAGACAAGAAAATAAGCAACATTCAGGAGATCCTTCCCCTTCTTGAGCAGATAGTAAAAACAGGCTCCAAGCTTCTTATTATCGCTGAGGATGTCGAGGGTGAGGCTCTCACAACTCTTATTGTAAACAAGTTAAGAGGTACATTTAACTGTGTTGCAGTAAAGGCTCCCGGCTTTGGCGACAGAAGAAAAGAAATGCTCAAGGATATCGCTGTTTTAACGGGCGGTCAGGTTATTTCCTCCGAGGTTGGTCTTGAACTTAAGGATGCCGACCTTGATATGCTCGGAAAGGCTAAGAGCGTTAAGATAACAAAGGATAACACCACCATCGTTGACGGTGCGGGTGAGAAGAGCGAAATAGATGCAAGAGTAGGTCAGATAAGAGCACAGCTTGAAGTAACTACTTCCGACTTTGACAAGGAGAAGCTTCAGGAAAGACTTGCCAAGCTTGCAGGCGGCGTTGCCGTAATTAAGGTTGGCGCAGCTACCGAAATGGAACTCAAAGAAAAGAAGCTTCGTATGGAAGATGCTCTTTCAGCTACAAGAGCTGCTGTTGAAGAAGGTATCATCTCCGGAGGCGGTTCTGCATACATTCACTGTATCCCTGCCGTTCAGAAGGTTGTTGACTCTCTTGAGGGCGACGAGAAGACAGGTGCTTCCATCATTCTTAAGGCTCTTGAAGCTCCCCTTTTACAGATTGCCGTTAACGCAGGTCTTGAGGGTGCCGTTATCGTAAACGAAGTTAAAAAGAGCAAGGTAAACTACGGTTTCAACGCTCTTACAGAAGAATATGTAGATATGGTAAAAGAGGGTATTATCGACCCCACAAAAGTTACAAGAAGTGCATTGCTTAACGCAAACAGCGTAGCATCCACAATTCTTACAACCGAAGCAGTGGTAGCCGATGTCAAAGAACCCGAGCCTCCCATGCCCGCAGGCGGCGGAATGGGCGGAATGATGTAATATCATTTTCGATAAAATCGGTCTTGAAAAAGGCCGATTTTTTTTATAGGAGCAAAAAATGTCAAAAAAAGCATCACAGTTTCAGTTTAAAGCAATGTCTCTGATATACAGAGGAAAAGGAATATTCAAGCCCTTAAACACGGGTTTTATTGATAAGAGAGTCTCTTGCATAAGAGAATACATTGCAAATATATTCATTTATGCAAAAAACGGCAGTACAATAATGATAGATGCCGGTTATTCCTACCCAAGACTGAAAGAAAAAATGGGTTGGCTCGGTTTTGATCCCTCCCAAATAAATCATATATTGATCACTCATCAAGATACCGACCATGTGGGCGCCATAGAGACCGACAGCGAAGGATTGTTCAAAAATGCAAAAATATACATATCCGACATTGAAAACAGGTATCTTACAGGAGAAACAAAAAGAAGGGTCATGTGCGGTCTATATCCCCTCCCCAAGGTCAACACCGACAATGAAAAAGAGATCGTACACGACGGACAGATCCTTGATATAGACGGAATAAAGGTAGAGTGCATACTTTGCCCCGGACATACCTTAGGCCACATGGTCTACCTTATAGACGACAGATATCTTTTTACGGGAGATACCCTCTGGTTTGGTGCGGACGGCGGCTATTCATTTATAAACGTGCTTGCCGTAAACAATAAGCTTGCAAAACAGTCTCTTAAAAGACTTAAAAATATACTTATAGAAAAAAAAGTGAACCCCGTCATCATAACGGGGCACACGGGTTTTACAACAAATTTTGAAATGGCATTTAAACATATCGACAAGGTATGCAATTCCTTTAAAAGAAAGCAAACACCCGTCGATCCCGAAGCCCCCTATGACGGCTATCGGGAAGAGGACGACACACAAAACTGTGCAAAAGAAGGTTTTTTAAAAGAAAAAAGCTGGATAGTTTAATAAACTAAGGACGTCCCCCCGCTTTAGAAGCGGGGGGTGCTTACTTAGTTTGTTAAATAATAGAATACTTCGTTATCTTTATCAGTAATATTCTATACCACTTTATTATTAAGTGCTTAACAAATACTAACCTCAATATTCTTAAAATCAATACAGATATAGTTATTATCAATTAACAATATTCTATGTTGATATTTTGATTTTGAATGTTTAATAAATATATCATTATTCCATAACAGATGACGGTTATATATATTGGTATTTATAATAAATTTTGACACTCCGCTATAAATAAAGGAAATATAAAAATTTTCGGAGTAATCTTCATAATAATCATATAAACGAATGCTAACAGTAGCGTTACAAGTATCGTATTCTACATTCACTAATTCAAAGTCATGAATGTTATATTTGCTATAGAGGTCGATAAATGTCCCGGAGAAATTTTTTATTATCTCTTTTTTGTAATTTGGAAATTTAATTTTAAAACTATCCCATTTTTTGTAACCTAATTCTATTTTTTTTGTTTTATTTGAAAGAATTAAATCCCAAAATTCATTTATATAGTTGTATTTTGAACTCATAATTCGCCTCCGATTAACTATGGAATTAGTGGTGTGGGAAATTATTGATCGCTGACTTTCTTTTTTTATAATACAAAGCCTCCCGGTTTTTCTATTATATTACAGAAGGCTTTGATATGGTTATGAATTTACAGAAAAGTATGGATAGTCCATTAACTGTCAATTATTACTATAATACAAGCAAATTAATTTTTTATCATCATTTGCATAAACAAGAAGTTTGGATAGCCCCTATAAAAAAATATTGTTTTTAAGCATAAACTATTATAATACTTATTTTGTTTGGCAATAGACGATCAAATTTTGTGTTTTCTGTGCCATGTAATCCATATAATTTTACATGCAATACATTTTCTCCGCTATTCACAAGAAAATGTTCTTTTGAACTTAAAGTAGGTGATTTCAAAAGATTGTGTTTATACTCTTTTAAATCTATAGCTTCTATGGATATTTCTGAAGTTTTACTATTGTTAATAATAGTTAGAGTACAATCATAAATAACATAGTCGCCTAAAATTGTAAAATCATTTAAAAACGATTTATCTTTATCGATATATATTTTAGTAAAATGTTGGTTATTATTGCAAGCAGCAAATAGAAAGCTTATAATAATCGCTAATAAAATTAATCTTTTCATGTTAACCACCCATAAGATTTATTTTGTTCATTTGATATGAATGTTGTGTCATGCCACAAAATTCTTATAACTTTGCTTTATCGTAAATTTTAACATATTTTACTTTTTGTTGCCATGCTTTATACATACCAAGGCAACTGCAGCGGTCAGTGATTCCGCCACGGTAACAGTCCACCATATACCCTTTCCGCCTAAAAACATCGGAAAAACATACAGAAGGATAGATGTTAAAACCACTCCTCGCATTGCTTACAATTCCGTTGGTTATGAGTATGCAGCAGAAATTTATTTCTGCGGAATACGAATATCATTGACTGTATCACAAAAATTTCCTCAATAAAAAACGGAGGAGTACATACGTTCTCCCCTCCCCAAGGTGGGGAGGGGCAGGGGGTGAGGTTGTCAACACCAAATTTTGAAAGGTAACAACCTCGACACCGGAGCGTGGTGACACAATGCTCTATCACTTTTGCTTTGCAAAATCCGACTTTGCTGTTGCATGTCATTACGGTGAATTGGTAGAACCATACGATGTAACGGAAGCTACCAAACAAGATATATTCAAAATAGGAGTATAACCTCCACTCATTTGGAGAATAGCCGCTACATAACATATTGCCGTTGGCGGTTCGTTTTTTCGCTGTGTGTACCGATTTACAACCTCACCCCTAACCCCTCCCCACCTTGGGGAGGGGAACAGTCGCCGATACATAACATTTTGCCGTTGGCGGTTCGTTTTTCCGCTGTGTGTTCCGGTGCACACACTTTATTTAACAAACTAAGGAAGTCCCCCGCTTCTAAAGCGGGGGTGCTTACTTAAAATTCAGTGGGTCAGCACTTTTGCTGCGCAAAAGCCGGGCTGCGCCCGTCCGCATCAATCTTTGCGGTGCAATGTCAGCACTTTTGCTGCGCAAAAGCCGGGCTGCGCCCGTCCGCATCAATCTTTGCGGTGCAATGTCAGCACTTTTGCTGCGCAAAAGCCCGGCAAAGCCGGTCCACATCTAT
>DFJD01000117.1 GCA_002372875.1 Clostridiales bacterium UBA3680 | reverse complement strand
CGGGTCTTTTCCTTGTCTGCAATAATATTACCTCAAATCTGCTTCAAGTGAATTAATCAGTGTTTCCTTAGATTTATGCAATACGGTATCTCTAAAAGCAACTTTTAAAGATACTCTACATTTTAAATCAAAAGGTACTATTTTTCAAGTAACATTTATGTAACAGATTTTAATTGAAACAAATAGTTTTATACGGCACATTTCACAAGTATGGAAATGCCGCATAAATAAAGGAACCGCTGATTAATTAATCGGTGGTTCCTTTATTGTGCTCACAATTAAAAGCTGTCGATCGGAGAAAAGTATCTGCTATTGCAAATAGCTATCAGTTATTCTCATATTTAATGGAATGATTTTTTGCATATTTTTCCGCTTCCGTTCCCGGTTTACATATTACTGTAACATCGGGACAGCCCGAAAATGTGTCGTTTCCGATAAATGTGACACTTTCTGGAATAGTTATTCGTTTCAGAGAGGAACAATCCGAAAATGCACCGCCGGATATTCTTGTGGTTCCGCCGGGAATATTTACCTCGGTAAGGGAAGAGCATTTTCTGAATGCATAGCTTCCTATCTGTTGAAGATTGTAGGGCAGAGATACCGAGGAAAGAGAAGAACAGCCGGAAAAAGTATTGTCGTTTAACACGTTAACATCTGCGGGCAATTTTATTGCGCTAAGAGAGGAACAGCCCATAAATGTTCCGTCACCAAGCGTTTTAAGCCCCGACGGAAGAGTAACCGTTTTAAGAGATGAACACGATGTGAAAGCACCGTCTTTTATGCTCTCTATTCCTTCATTTACATAAACAGAGTTTATATCGTTTCTTGCTCTGAATTCATATGCCTCAATTGTTTTTCTTGTTTTGGGTATCGTCAATTCACCGGAAGCCGATAATGTATAATCTGGTTTAGCGGCTTCTGCCTGAACGGACGGAATATCGTCATTATTATGTTGTTCGGCAGGCTCGGGTGCGGCAGGTGTATCCTCATGAGGCTCGGGAACGGGTGTAGGTCTGTTCTCCGATACCGCAGGAGTATCGTTTCGGGGTGTTTCTTCTTTTAATGTTTCATTATTACTGTTGTCCGAAGTGTGAGTATTATCGGATCGTGCATCCTCATCATTTGCATTATCAACAGAAACATCTTCTTGTGTTTGTTCTTCGGCATTGTCATCGTTTTGTTGAACATTGTCGGAAGGTTTTGTATCGCTTTCGGTAGCAGCTTCCTCGTTTGCTTTTGATAAGGCGCTTTCGGTAGCAATCTCAGCGGCTTTTTGGGTGGTATTTTCCTCCGAAATAATATCCTGCTCGGATACGGGCTCGGTATTATCGTCTTTTTTGTTTCCGGAGCCTGAAGCAAGTGCTATTACTCCGATCAAAGCACAAACACCTATGGCGGCGGGAATAATATATTTTTTCTTGTCGGTATTATTCGGGCTTTGTTGGATATTATTTGATGCCGATGTGGTCGAAGGTTCGGGAGTCTTTTCGACTATTATTTGATTTTTTGTAACGTCAGCATCATCATCTTCAACAAATAAGGTGGGGTTGGGATTATCGGGTCTTAATTCTTCGTGTTCGGCTTCGGCAAGTAAGCCGGAATATGGAAGTTTTGCGGCGGTTTCCCTGTAAAGTATGTTATTTAAATCTTTACTGAATTCGCTTGCGGATTGATACCTGTCTTCGGGCTTGAATGATAAGGCCTTAAAGAGTATTTCGGTCAATCTTCCTCCGGCAAGGGAGGGAGCAAACAGATGCTCACCTTTTATTCTTGTTTCCACAGCGGTTTTTCTGTCAAATTCGGTGGAATCGTCTTCTTTAACGAAGGGCTCCTTTCTGTTGTTCAGTAAAATATACATGACCATAGCAAGGGAGTAAATATCCGCAAGTTTACTTCTTTTCTTTTCGGTGTAAACCTCGGGTGCTGCATATACCGCATCATTTAGTCTCTTGTAAAGCTCCTCTGTAAGTTCAAAGCCGCCAAGTTTAAAGCGACCGTCCTCGGAAACAAAAATATTGTTTTCTGTTATTATGCCGAAATTAACATTATTGATTTCACAATCGGTAAGTCCTCTGCAAATATCTATGCCCATTCTTATAATGTCGATATTTGTTACCTTTTTTTCGGCAATATATTTGCACAAAGGAGTATCATTTCCCGTGCGGCAAAAATAATCTTGGGTCGAGCCGCTCTTTATGCAGTTAAATTCATAATAGTCGACAAAGCCCTCGCTTCTGAGACCTTTCAGCTTTTCAAATTTTTCCTTAGCATCATCTATAGTTTTGTCCTTAGCATTTTCCAAATGGAAATGTCTTAAAATCGACAAATCGGAATCTCTGCTTATAACATAAAGTCCCGTTCCTTTTTTTACTTCTTCTTTTATATACCAATTTTTAAAGAAAGGTTCAAAAGAATGTATATCCATATAGGTTCCCCCTTAAATCATTGTTTCCTTAGCCAAGGCCACGATTTTACTCGTTCCGAGCCTGTCAGCCCCCGAAAGTATAAAATCTTCCGCATCCTTTAAAGATGAAATTCCACCTGCGGCTTTTATTTTTACATTTTCCGACACATACTTCTTCATAAGAACTATGTCTGCAATCGTTGCACCACCGTTTCCAAAACCTGTGCTTGTTTTAATATAATCCGCACCCGCATTTGAAACAACATGGCACATTCTGATTTTTTCTTCTTCGGTAAGATAGCAAGTTTCAATAATGACCTTTAATATATTGTTATTGCAAAGATTTTTAATATTCCTTATTTCATCTTCAACAACATTAAATAATTTGTTTTTCACATTACATATGTTTATGACCATATCGATCTCGTCTGCACCTTTATTAAGTGCATGCTCGCACTCGGCAAGTTTGTCCTCTTCCAAACCGTAGCCTAAAGGAAAACCTATTACAGTACATATTTTTCCTTTATTGTTTAGGATACTTCTTGCATATTCAATATAGCAAGAAGGTATACACACACTTGCCGTATTAAATTTCAGAGAGTCTAAGCAAAGTGTTTCTATATCCTTTTTAGTGGCAACAGGTGACAGTAAAGTGTGATCGACCTTTTTTAAAATATCTTTAATATCCATATAATCACCTCATACACGATTTATTGTAGCATATTTATTATAAATATGCAAGTGTTTGTGCTTTTGATTGGTCATAATTAACAATAATAAAAAAAAATAAAAAAAATTAAAAAAAGTTCTTGACTTCGTTAATTCCTTGTGGTAATATATCTAAGCTGT
>DFJD01000100.1:2889-4950 GCA_002372875.1 Clostridiales bacterium UBA3680 | reverse complement strand
AAATGTGTTCCTTTAAAACGGTGAGGAAGTTTTATTTTGTAAATTCGAGTTTATCCGATTCTTATTTAGGGTAATCAAAATTTAACAAAAATAATATAAGTTCGATATTGACATTTTAAAATCATTATGGTAATATACGTCAAATCAAAACAAAAAGCAAGGAGAGATCATTATGAAAAAAGCATTATTTATAACAATTGCGGCTTTAACCGTTATGACAGCATGTTCCTCCGCAACATCAAGCAGCGGCTCACAGGAGACAACAGCCGATGCAGCTTATGCCGACGGCAGCACTTCTCAGGGGTCTCTTACAATACTCAAGTCTGTTAATACCGAAGATGTGCTTAAGTATATCAAAGAGGATTCTGTTACAGATACCGAGGCAGGAAAGTATCACATTGTGGGTATATTCCGTGAAAAAGATGACGAGGCATTAAGACTTGAGGATGCAAAGAGCAACTTTGTAGCGCTTAAGTATGATTCTTCCGTTGATTTAAGCGAGCTTAAAGACGGAGATAATATCAAGGTAGTATTCTCTTGCACAGATATAAATGCCCTTCAGTCTATAGAAGATATAAAGGTTGAATCCGTAACAAAGCTTTAATAGGAAATAAATCAGTGATTCCTTATGTGCCCCCTCGCCCTCAGGGCGAGGGCTTTTGTGTTTAATATGTTCAATTTAAAAATCGGTTTAATTCTATTGCTCCTCGTTGTGGGAGCTGTCTGCTTCGTTTACGGAGTAAAAATAATATACGGCAAGAAAATTTCTCCGTATTTCTACTTTATTGTTGCGGCTGTAGGCTGCTTTACCATGGGAAAACTTTATGAGCTTGTGACATATTGCCTTATGGGTGTGCTTCCAAATGGCTTTAATATAGGCTATTTGAGCTGCTTTGGCTGTATGCTCTTCCTTTTTACGGCAAACTACGGAACGGTTGCAACATTTATAGACGACGGCGGATTGGAGTTTGCAAAATACAGGCTCTTAAGCCTTCCTGCTCCTTTTATCGTTCCCATAATTCATGTGAGCTTTTATCATATTATTCCCATAAAAAACTCTATATTTATACTTTTGGCAACCGTTCCCGGGATCTTTGCCGCATATTACCATTTTAAGCATATTATTTTCCCCGATATGGGCTTTCCTTTTGTAAAAGCAATAAAGGGTTGTAATTTTGTGTCTTTGTTTTTTATATATGCGTATACCGTGTATATGTATGCAAACATAACGGATAATATCCTTTTGTACTTATTTACATCCGTTATTTTGGCAGGGCTTACCGTTGGACTTGTAAAAAGCTGCAAAAAGGGGGAAGAGCTTTGGAAAACATAATTTATTATATATTTTTCTGCATTTCTATTCCTCTTTGTCTTATGCTTGCTTTGCTTGAAAAGAAATCGAGATTGTTGATATTTTATGTGGCAACGGGCATGGTGACCTGCATAATAAGTGCCGAGATAAATACTTTTTTAAAAGAAAGCTTATCTTTGACTGTGACGTATTTTGTAACGAACATAAGCCCGGTAACGGAGGAAATAATAAAGCTTGTACCGGTGCTTATACATGCAATGTTTGTTTCACGAAAAAGAGATGAACTTATAGGAGTATCAATAGCCGTAGGTGTCGGTTTTTCTGTGCTTGAAAACATAGTTTATATAACTGCCGATGCAAAGGCCCTTTTGGGGGATGCGGTTTTAAGAGGGTTTACCGGCGGCTTGGGACACGGCCTTTTTACACTTATTTCGGGCTACGGGCTCTCTTTTGCAGGCAGTAAGAAAAGATATTTTCTGCCCGGTACTGTGGCGCTTATAAATACTTCGGCGGTAATGCACTCTGTACATAACACTCTTGTTATGAAAAATCACTATATTTCCGCACTTGCTATACTTGTACTTATATATGTATTTATTTTGTATCTCAGATATGGAGTTAGTACCAACAAGGAGAAAACTGTATAGAAATCACAAAAAAATCCCGTAACAATACGGGATTTTTTTTAGGAACCACTGATTAATTAATCATTCGCATATTTGGCTAATGTTCCCGCATACTGTGTCAAA
>DFJD01000100.1:0-2806 GCA_002372875.1 Clostridiales bacterium UBA3680 | reverse complement strand
TTTCCTTGTCTGCGAAAACATTACCTCAAATCTGCTTCAAGTGAATTAATCAGTGCTTCCTTAAAAAAGGAAAAACCACAGGCTGTAGGGTTGGCCTGTGGTTAAAGGGGAAAATCTATCATCATATACCTTGGGGGAAAGGTATGTCTGATAAGCAATTTTTAAGACAAGAGTATAATAGCATACTTTCCGGGGAATGTGTTAGTCCAATTTTGAATAAGATATGGGTTCCAATTTAACTTTTTGTATTCTAGCCTTTTTTTTGAATTGCACTGTCTTAAAAGATTTTTGTTGATTTTTAGACAGATGTAATTTATAATGTGTATTACAAAGGTGCCAATTTTTGATTTAAACGGGGGACAGTTGTATGATAATTGTAAAAAAAAATTCGGAGGAACCGATATATATTCAAATTTATAACCAAATAAAAGATCAAATAGAAAAGGGCTATATAAAAACGGGAGAGAGGCTCTATTCCACAAGAGCTCTTGCACAAATTCTCGGAGTGAGCAGAAATACCGTGGAAAGAGCATACGAAATGCTTCTTCAGGAAGATTATTTGTATGTTGTAAGGGGCAGCGGCTATACCGTTAAGGAAATAAATCCGAATTATGTGTATACAAAAGCAATGCCCAAAAAGCCGAAGGTTGAAAAAAAGAAAGTAAAGTTTGATATGATAAACAATTTCAGTGAAGCTTTGCTTGGCGACAATGACTGGCGAAAGTGCTTTACAAATGCGATAGATGTTCTTCAATCAAGAGAGATAATGGACTTTTCCCAAAGGCAGGGGGAGGACGTTTTGCTGGACCTTATAGCAAAATCTCTGCACATGTCAAGAGGTGTGAATTGTGAGCCCTACAGAATCGTATTGACATCGGGGATCCATTATTCCATGGAAATAATAGGCGGACTTTTTGAAAAAGAGGTTTTTACGATACTTGTTGAGGAACCTTCCACAAATGCGGCAAAAAGGGTGTTCAAACGCCTTGGGTTCAATATAGAGTATATTCCCGTGGAGGATGACGGAATAAAAATTGATGAGCTTTACAAGTATACAAATGCCGTTCTTTTTATAACTCCGGTACATCAATTTCCCACCGGAAGTGAGCTCAGTACCGCGAAAAGGAGAGCTATACTTGACTGGGCAACAAAAAACAACGGTTACATAATAGAAGACGACTACGATTCGGCTCTTTGCTACAAGGCGGCGCCGCAGGCGGCAATACAGGCATACGACATAAACGACAGAGTAATATTTATCGGAAATTACGTATATATGCTCTCACCGGGTATGAAGGTATACTATATCGTGCTTCCGAAGCACCTTTACAATATGTATGATATTTTTTATAACGGGTATATAAATCAAGTACCCCTGATTTGTCAATATGCCTTGGTGGAGCATATGTCAAAGGGATATATGAGCAGGCACCAAAGACGATTTTTAAAGAATAATTTTGATAAATATGTTATGTTGACAAATTGCTTAAATGATACTTTTGGGGATAAAATTGAAATATACGGCGGCGGTTACGGTCTGTTTTTGAATGTACGGGTAAAAAACGGAATGGATGAGGATGAGCTTATAGAGAAAGGACTGAAAAACGGGGTAAAGGTATATGGCCTTCGCACCTACTACAAGGATACATCTCTTTGCCCGGGCAACAGTGTGAGGATAGGCTTTGGTTCGGTGAATCTCAATGATATACCGAAGGCTGTCGAACTGCTTTATAAGGCGTGGTTTGGTGATTGATATGGAAAAGAGAGTAAAAAAAATACTTGAATTATTTGATGAGTATTATGGGGACAAGGATAAATGCTACCTTAATTATTCAAATGCCCACGAACTGTTGATCGCTACGATCCTTTCGGCACAATGTACCGATGACAGGGTCAATATAGTGACAAAAGAACTTTTTAAAAGATATGTGACGGTGGATGATTTTGCCGAGGCTCAGCCGCAAGAGTTGGAAAGCTACATTAGGTCGGCGGGTTTTTACAGAAATAAGGCAAAAAACATTATAGGGGCTTGCAGGGAGCTTCGTGAGAAATATTCGGGAGTTGTTCCGAGGGACATAGAGAAACTTACAGCCCTTCCCGGAGTGGGAAGAAAGACTGCAAATGTGGTGCGTACCCACATTTTTAACATTCCGAGTATAGTTGTGGATACACACGTTAAAAGAATATCTCAAAGACTGGGTCTGACTAAAAGTGAGGACCCCGTAAAAATAGAATTTGAGCTTATGGACATCTTTCCGAAAGAACATTGGGGAAGATACAATACTCAGGCGATAGCACACGGTAGAGCGATATGCAAGGCGAGGGATCCAAAATGCGAAGAGTGTATGTTTTCCGAACTATGCCCGTATTTTCTTAATTCTCTTTAAAAGAAGCCCTGCACAAATGCCCGTGAATATTCCCGTGATAATGCCGGAGGCGGTGAGAATGATCATATAATAGGCGATTTGCGGCGTGGCAGTAACGATTATTGCAACAACGATTTGCCCGAAATTATGAAATACGGCACCGAAAACGCTTGTTACCCACATTTGTTCGGGCTTTAAAAGTTTTGTGCAAAGGCACATTACAATAAAACTCAGCATGCCTCCCACCAACGAATAAAGAAAACTCATCGGCTGTCCTGCAAAAAATGAAACGATGATCACCCGTAATATAAGGATCAGAAAAGCTTCTTTTTTTGAAAATGTGTATAAAGCCGAGAGTATTACTATGTTCGCTAAACCGAGTTTTATGCCGTTAATGGGCACAGGTGGCGGCAACTGCGCTTCAAATATTGCAAGTATAA
>DFJD01000040.1:43739-52162 GCA_002372875.1 Clostridiales bacterium UBA3680 | reverse complement strand
TCCAGTAAAGAGGGTACATATCAAGATTTAACTTCAATGCCCCTTTTTTTAATTATTGTTATTATTTTGAGTATTGGTATTTTGATCGTCTGTGTTTTGGGCAGATGCTTCGGATTTATTATCTCCTTCCGTTCTGTCTACAACACCGCCCGAACCAAGGTTGGTACCTTGCTTAATACCTGTAATATCTGAAAGCACCCAATCAAACTCTCCTGTTGTTACTATAAATCCACAGTATTCACATTTGCCGGCACTGGTTATTGCCGTAGGTGCACCACAGTTAGGACAAGCAACAGTTGAGATATTACTCTTTGTTTCACTTGTCAAAACACCTGTTTTACGCATATACGTATATATATACTTTAGATGATACTCTGTATTGGGATCACCCTTAATTATAGAGCCGGTCTTCTCATCCTTGATATAGTCGGTCATTCTTGCCATAAAATAGACCTTCATATATTCATACTCTTTATCACGAGTGTATCCGAACAGATATGCTTGATTGATGTTTATTCTGTCAAGAACATTGATTCTTCCGGAATCCTTGTACTTTTGTATCTGCTGAACATGTTGCTGATAAAGTTCTTCCTTTTCGAAAGGTCTTGCTTTCTCGAAATCTCTTTCCGACCATGCCATCTGCAGTGTAATAAATGTTTCTTTTGCCCAAGCAAGGAATTTATCACAATTAAAGTTTGGATCATACTTCTTTATTGCGGTAACAATTTGTTCGGTATTATCCGGAACATTAATCATTGATCCCTGTCTTGAAATTTTTTGTCCTCCGGAGCCGTTTCCGCCGCCTCCGCCTTTACGACTATTCATAATTATTATAATTATTACTATGATAACCACAATATAGGTTATTCCGCTTCCCGAAGATGAGGAATCCCTATAGCTGCCGGAATCATTGTCCGAATCCCAACTTGAATCGGAATCCCAACTTGAGCCCGAATCCCAACCCGAGTCATCGGAATAATCGTTGAAATCGCCTAAATCGGCAAAAGAAGACACGCATAAGCTTGCTAAAAGAATGACCAAGGAAAGAAGAAAAACTATCGGCTTAAACAAAGGATTTTTCTTCATATAACCACTCCTTATGAGCGAGGCTTACCGCACTCGGTACAGAACTTACCTGTATTTTTATTGCCACACTCACAAGTCCATTCTTCCGAAGCAACAGGCATAGGTTTGCCGCACTCGGTACAGAACTTGCCTGTGTTCTGAGTTCCGCACTCACATGTCCAGCCCGTAGCAGGTGCAGGCATAGGCTTTCCGCACTCGGTACAGAACTTGCCTGTGTTCTGAGTTCCGCACTCACACTTCCATCCACCTGATACAGCTCCTGCTCCGACAACGGCACCTTCAGCACCCGGCATAACCGGAATTCCTGCTCCTTGTTGATTATTCTGCATCGTCGCTTGGGTAAGATTAGCTCCAAAGGCATTGGTCATACCCATACCCATAAATGCGTTCATCGCACCGTTAGGGTTTCCTGCAGCAGTTTCCATAGCAGTTGCTCCCGCTGCGGTTGCTCTACCTGTTTGCATTTGGGAATTAGTATAAACTCTTGCCTCCTGCATTTGATTGATCTTAGCTGCCGAAGCATCGTCGGGCTTAATGGAGGCAAAAGCAACAGATACAACAGAAATACCTCTTAACTGTGTCCAATCCTCGGATAATTCGTTATTGACCTCCTGAGCAATTTCCTTTGTAAAAAGAGGAAGCTGATCGTAAGCTATTCTCTTAAGAGCAATTCTTCCAAGAGCAGGTTGAAGAGCATTTTGTACCTCGGTTCTGAGCTGCTCATCAATTGCACTCTTTTTAAAGCTGTCTGTAACATTTGAACAAACATTTGTGTAGAACATAACAGGGTCGGTTATTTTGTAGGAATAAACTCCGAAACCCTGAAGTTTCATTGAAAAATTGAACTCACTGTCTCTGAAAGGAACATCTCCCACTCCGACTTTGTTGTTCATTATTTCTTTTATGTTTACATAATAAACTCTTTGATCATTCTCTGCCGAACCGCCGTAAGCAAATCTTTTACCTACTTTTTTAAATGATTCTTTCAAGCCCGAAAAGCCCGAATCGAAAAGTGACGGCTCCGTACCCGTATCATAAGTATAAGCTCCAGGCTCGCTGGTAAAATCTACAACCTTACCGTTTTCGACGATCAGCATAAACTGTCCTTCGTTAACGGCAACCTTTGAACCGTTTGTAATTATATTGTCTGTTCTGTTTGTATTAGAGCCGGCTGTGACTCTTACCTCCCCCTTTTTGACAAGAGTATCTCCATCCATGGAATCACAATATATGTATTCCTTCCATTGATCTGCGAGAGTAGTGCCGATTGCGGAAAATGCCGCTTTAATAAGTCCCATGATTATTCCCTCCTTTGGAAAACATAAAGGTATTTCTAAAAACTGCTGTTAAAGTAGAATTATAACGTCATATCGGGCGAAAACAAATATATTTGCAAAAAGCCGTGACACTGTTAACCACAACAGTGCGATATAGTTAAATTTACTATTTTTGAGTTCTTAGAGATGCACTGAAGTTATGATATTAAACACAAACCTTCGATGATATTTTAACATAATTATTTAAATATTACAATTATTTTTTTCTGTATTCTATTATTTTTCTATACCCGTAAAAATAAGATGTACATTACTGTATCTTTTCAGCGAATTACAGCGACTGAAAATGAATGCCCAGCTTGCCTCATAAGACTGATTAACGGCAACTGTCTCATTTCTGATGAAATCAAGGAATTTTTTGGGTTTTCCCGAATACTCCTCAGAAAATCTATATGCTCTTGTACATTTATCTCTTTTTTGAAGATTCATTGAACAGTTATGAAGTACGTGTTCCAAATTTCGTGAAAAATAATATATACCGTATTCAATACCAAGAATACTATCGGTATTTATAAGCTTCTTTACAAATGCTCTTTTATCATGATTTCTTGATAAAATCTGTGAAGGTGTTGCGGTTATAATTTTATTTTCCGTATAAATGATTTTGTTATTACTTCCTTTTTCAACCCTGTCGTCGGGTATGAAAGCCCCATCTGTATCAATAATATGGTATATTGCTTTAATATCGTCTTTTTTCAGATAATAATCTCTCATATAGCCTTGGATACAATTTTTAATACCTTCTATTATGTCCCCCTGTTCATCCTCAAGATTGTTTAGGTCTCCGTGAATAACATAAAATTCGACCTCGTCATTATTGAATATGCTCTCAAACACACCTTCAAGGCTGACCATGTCGGTTTCACCTTCAACCATAAACAAAACTATTTTTTTGCCGACCATTATTTCAACCCCTCTCCGGCGTTGAACAAAGCTCTTCTTATTTCGGATTTCAGAGTTTTGGTATACATACTCTCATCTCCCTCTCCGATATGAAGTGCTCTAATATAGCGTTCCCGTAGATTTCTATTATCTTCCTTAACTCTGATATAGCGATTGTCGGGGTTTGCTGTAGTAAATAGTATTGAATTATCTTTGAGCATCTCAAGGGGACGTAAATTATGTGAAGTAAATAGCAGCTGCCCTTCACCCGTTTCATCAATAACGCGAAGAAGCTCTCCGAGAAGATATTCGAAAACACCTGCATCCAACTCATCAATAGCAACAAATACAGACGGGTCATTATACATAATCGTTATCATATTAAGTATGGAAATAATTTTTTTGATACCCTCGGATTCGTATCTTAAAGGGAAAACCATTCCCTCTCTTGATGATAACAATTCAAAACGCATACCGTTTTTTCCGTCTCTTGTTGCCTGTTCACCATATTCCCTTATTTGAAGTTTAAGCCCCGGAATAATAGTTACTATAACTTTGTTTATCTCCTCGGTTATGTTTTTAAATACGGTATAATTTTTCATTTCAAGCACAGTCGGCTCACTTAATGATATGTATATATCCCCTGCGGATAAATCTTCGCTTTGGTGCTGCATAGAAAACGGAATAGCATAATCCATACTTATAGCTCCGGAGTAGCTTTGATTTACTATAAACATATTCTTAAGAGCATACTCACTTAAAATATTTATGACGTTCCAATCCGGACTGATTTGTGCCTGCGCCTTTATATATTTTTTCATATCGGAAGCAAAAATAAATGAACGAAGTTCCCGATATGCAATTTTTTTTATGACCATGACATCTATAGCCGACTCGTTGTCATTTCCTATCATATTACCGAGCTGAGTTGAAAAACTTGTTGATGAGCGAGATTTGCTCTCCATAAGTACAGTAAATATTTTAGGATATTCAAGATCGGTCATAATACCGTAGCTGAGTTTTTCCGAAACAATTTCAGGGCCGCCCTTTTCCTCATTTCTTCCTATTTCGCACAGATATTTTATAATATAATCCTTGTTGGAAATAATTCGAAATGATACTTCTATTTCGGCGGTTTCAGAGGCTCCGTTAATATAATTCATTGCATCTTTGGGCAGATGAGAACCCGCAATAAGACTTTTTATAAAGCTTAATGCATCGATTATTGCTGTTTTACCCGAACCGTTTTGGCCGTAGACACCTAATATTTCGGCAGAGGGTTCTTCAAAAAAATTATCATTGAACTCGGGCATTTTCACAATGCCCTTACCCACATTTTTCATTCTTTTGAGTTTTACGGAAAGCAATCTAACAGTGTTTTCGTTCACAGAAATCTCCTCCTTCAGAAGGATATTATTCCTTTTTTGTACATTCTGTCTATAGCAGTCATTATTCCAAGTTTAGCGTGAGGATAATTAAGTCCTCCCTGAAAATAAACAATATAAGGATCTTTCATAGGTGCATCCGCACTTAGTTCTATGGAGGCTCCTTGTATAAAAGCTCCTGCCGCCATTATGACTTGACAATCATAACCCGGCATATCCCACGGTTCGGGTTTTACATAGCTGTCAACGGGAGCTCCTGCTTGTATACCCTCACAAAAGGCTTTTACAGCCTCGGGAGAACCAAGCTTTATCGCATCGACTATGTCGGCTCTTTTTTCGTTGTATTTTGGCATTACCTCATAGCCGCATTTTTCGGTTATAAGAGATAAAAGTGTTGCTCCTTTTATAGCGGAAGCCACAACCGTAGGTGCGGCAAAAAGGCCTTGCAAAAGTGTATGGGTCACACCTAAGCTCGGACCTACTTCCTTTCCCATACCCGGGGCTGTAAGCCTGTATGCCGAATTATCAACATATTCACTTTTACCCGCTATGTAACCGCCCACGGGAGCCAAACCTCCTCCGGGATTTTTTATAAGAGAGCCTACGATAAGGTCTGCACCTACATCTGTAGGTTCTTTTGTTCCCACAAATTCACAGTAACAGTTATCAACCATGCAAATTGTGTTCTTGTTTATGGATTTTACGGTTTCTATTATTTTCTTTACAGTCTCTATACTTAAACTTTCTCTGTATTCGTAGCCTTTTGACCTTTGAATAAGAGCAAGACGCGTATTTTTGCCAACTTTTTTTTGAAGTTCGTCAAAATCTACTTTTCCGTCTTTTGTTAAAGGGACCTCGTTATAAATTATACCGTGTTCGCAAAGTGAACCTTTGACTTTTCGTTTAGAACCTATAACTCCCTCCATAGTATCATAAGGAGCACCGACCACACTCAAAAGTTCATCACCGTGTTTCAGGTTGCCGAAAAGGGCAACGGTAAGAGCATGGGTACCTGATATGAGCTGTTGCCTAACAAGAGCAGATTCAGCATTAAAAATATCCGCATAAATATCCTCAAGAATATCTCTGCCTATATCATTATAACCGTAACCTGTGGTCCCGTTTAAATGTGCATCGGATAATCTGTGTTTTTGCATTGCGGAAAGCACTTTTGCTTGGTTATAGTAAGCAATGTTATCAATTTGTTCAAAATTTTCTTTAAGCTCTTTTTCGCATTTTTCACAAAAATCAAACACTTCATTTTCTATATCAAATTGTTTACATACATATTCTTTAAACATTTATCCACCCTGTTACATCCTCATATATTATTTTAGCCGTTTGTTCGGCCGATAATTCGGTCATATCGATCCATTTTCCCTCGGCTTTATTTTTAAACCAAGTAAGCTGTCTTTTGGCAAAATGTCTTGTTCTTAATTTGATCAGTTCCGTTGCTTCCGAAAGAGATATGTTGCCATTAAGACAGTCAATTATTTCCTTGTAACCCAAACCTTGTTTTGCAGTATCGGATAATGTAAAACTCTCTGTCAAATGTTTTACTTCGTCTACAAGTCCGTCTTGCATAATTTTATCCACTCTTTTATCTATAAGTGAATAAAGAAGGGAACGCTCTCTGTTTAAAATATATAAACGGGCATCATAATACGGCTTTCTGTTCTTTTCTTCTTCATTGTAGCTTGAAAACTTGTTGCCTGTGTTTTTAATATATTCAAGGGCATGCATAACTTTTTTTATATTATTTTTATGAATTACCGAAGCATACTCCTTATCAAGTGACAAAAGCATATTAAACATATACTCACTGCCGTTTTTATCAAGAAGGTCATATAATTCTTTTTTTGTTTTTTCCGAATAGACCACAGAGTTAAAATCATTATTATATATAAGAGCATTGATATAAAAACCCGTACCCCCTGCTACAATAGGGATATTATTTTGAGAAATAATTTCCGTCACAGCTGAATTTGCCATTTTTTGAAATTCTGAAACAGAATAATTTTCGGTAGGGTCAATACAATTTATCAAATAATGCTTGACGCCCTGCATTTCTTCTTGCGTAATTTTGGCCGTACCTATATCCATATATCTGTAAACCTGCATAGAATCAGCGGAAACCACACATGTATCAAGCATTTTCGCAAGTTCTACCGAAACGGCAGTTTTACCGCAGGCTGTAGGCCCGGCTATTATTATAATTTTATTTTTCATATCCTATAACAAATGCCGTTTCCGGGGAAACGGCATAGCAATCATTAAATAGACATTACTTCCTTAGACTTTGTTTCTACAGCTTTATCAATATCAGCAATATGCTTATCTGTTATCTTTTGAATTTCTTCTTCAAGTTCGTCTCTTTTATCTTCTGTAATTTCACTTGATTTTTCAAGCTTTTTAACATGATCTATTGCATCTCTTCTGATATTTCTTATAGCAACCTTAGTTTCTTCGCCCTTTTTCTTTATATCCTTTGTAAGCTCTTTACGTCTTTCTTCTGTAAGCTCGGGAAATATAAGACGAATGACCTTACCGTCATTATTGGGATGTATTCCGATATCGGATACATTTATAGCCTTTTCTATTGCTTTGAGTGTAGAAGCATCATAAGGTGTTATGGCAATAACCCTTGCTTCGGGAGTAGCAATATTAGCAACCTGATTTATAGGCATCTCTGTACCGTAAACTTCGGCTGTTATCTTATCAAGCACATGGGGATTTGCTCTTCCCGCTCTGATAGTAAGAAGTTCTCCTTTGAGATTCTCCACGGATTTATCCATTTTTTCTTCGTAATTTTTTGTGTACTCGGACATTTTAATTTTCCTCCTTTTATACCGTTACGACGGTGCCGATTTTTTCCCCGTTTGCCGCTTTTACAATACTGTTTTCTTCGGAAAGTCCGAAAAGAATAACGGGTATTTTATTCTCATAGCATAAGTTAGCTGCCGCAATATCAATTACCTTAAGGTTTTTCTCTACAATATCTTTACAGGGAATCTCGTCAAATTTCTTGGCATCGGGATTAATGGCAGGATCACTGTCATATACTCCGTCTACCGCCTTTGCAAAAAGAATGGCATCCGCTTCAAGCTCACAAGCTCTTAAAGCGGTAACAGTATCTGTCGAAAAATACGGATGGCCTATACCTGCGGCAAATATAAGAACATTGTTTGAATAAAGCAATTCAAGAGCATCCTCTTTGTTAAACTCCTTTGTAACCGAGCCGATTTTTATAGGTGTCATGACCTGAGCCTTTATTCCGTTTCGACTGCAGCAATCAGAAAAATAAATGGCATTCATTACAGTGGCAAGCATTCCGATTTGATCTGCCTTCACCCTGTCCATTTCGGGATCAGCGCTTCTACCTCTCCAAAAATTACCTCCGCCGATGACAAGGGAAACCTGTGTTCCGTTTTTCATAATGCTTTTAATTTGTGCAATTATGGAATTGATCACATCATTATTAAAGCTTCCTTTTTTGTCTCCTGCAAGAGCCTCTCCGCTGAGTTTCAGAATGATCCTCTTGTACATTGCTCACATCTCCTTAAGTATTTATTTCTGCTTACTGATAACTATAACATATTTTTCATTATTTTACAACATAATATAATCAATATTTGTGATTTTTTATCGACAAAGGGGGTGATTATACTAAGGAAACACTGATTAATTAATCATTCGCATATTTGGTTAATGTTCCCGCATACTGTGTCAAAGC
>DFJD01000040.1:23359-43629 GCA_002372875.1 Clostridiales bacterium UBA3680 | reverse complement strand
GTGAATTAATCAGTGCTTCCCTAAAGGTTTGGTACTTATTTTTTTTGCCCTTCTTGGATATTTTTCGGGAGTTTCCTTTTCTTTTTCTATTATTATTATGCTTCTGTCAATATCCGTATCGGGTAAAATATAGTTTTTTATCTCAATAACCTTTCCGCCTAATTCTTTCAAAGCTGTTTGTGCATTTTTGACCTCATTTTCGGTATCTTTACTTTTTAAAGCTATGAAATATCCGCCTTTCTTAACAAAGGGAAGATCGTATTCGCAGAGAATATTTAAAGGAGCAACAGCTCTTGATACAACAGCCTCAAAACTTTCTCTGAGATCACTATCCCTTGCTCCGTCTTCAGCTCTTGAATGGATAAAAGTGACATCGGAAATATTTGTTTTTTCGCAAACATTTTGAAGGAAATCTATTCTTTTTAAGAGAGCATCAAGTAATGTAAGTTTAACATCCCTTAGAGCTATTTTAATTGGCAAGCCCGGAAAGCCTGCTCCCGTACCCACATCAATAACGTTTTTATTCGACAGGTCAATAGCTTTACATGTTAAAAGGGAATCTGCAAAATGCTTTATAACAATTTCTTTTGGATCTGTTATAGCCGTCAAATTCATTACTTTATTACATTCTGTAAGTTCATTCATATAAATAATGAAAGACTTTGCCTGTTCTTGTGAAAGTTGGATCCCGATTTTATTTATATAGTTTATTAAAAATTTTTCCATAATCAGCCTTTTAAATATACAAGCAGCATATTTATATCCGCAGGGGATACTCCGCTAATCCTGCTTGCTTGTCCGATATTTACGGGACGGATGGAGGCAAGCTTTTGTCTTGCTTCGATCCTAAGACCCGGTACCAAGGAATAGTCGGTGTTTTCGGGAATAACTCTTCCTTCAATGTTCTTAAAATGCTCAACCTGCTTTATCTGTCTTGATATATAGCCTTCATATTTAATGCTTATGTTTACCTGTTCTTTAACGGCTTCATCAAGCTCTTGCCTTTCCTCATCGATTTCTTTTAAAACATCATAATCAAGTTCGGGGCGTTTTATAAGCTCGGTAAGCTTAACACCGGTGGTCAAAACAGAAGTACCCATTCGGGTCAAAAAATCGTTGACCTTTTGAGAGGGAGCAATATTAATTTTTGATACTCTTTTGATTTCTTTTTCTATAGCCTCTTTTTTATTTAAAAAGGCGGCATATCTTTCTTCGGATATAAGTCCGTATTTATGACCTATTTCCGTCAAACGAAGATCGGCATTGTCTTGTCTTAAAAGGAGACGGTATTCCGCTCTTGAAGTCATCATTCTGTATGGCTCGGGGGAATCCTTTGTTACTATATCATCGATAAGTACGCCTATGTATCCTTGAGAACGATCCAATATAAGCGGTTCTTTTCCGAGACAATATGCTCCCGCATTGATTCCGCCTATAATTCCCTGAGCTGCGGCTTCCTCATATCCGCTTGTTCCGTTAAATTGCCCTGCAGAAAACAAACCGTGAATATCCTTAAACTCCAATGTGAGTTTTAGCTGATTTGATGTAAGACAATCGTACTCAATAGCATATGCCGTTCTCATAAAGCGTACCCTTTCAAGACCCGGAAGAGTTCTGTACATAGCAATTTGTACATCTTCGGGAAGAGAAGAACTCATACCCTGAACATACATTTCATTTGTATCTTCCCCTTCGGGTTCAATAAAAATCTGGTGTTGCTCTTTATCAGCAAAACGAACGACTTTATCTTCTATGGACGGGCAATATCTCGGCCCTGTTCCCTTTATTACTCCCGAATAAAGAGGGGAACGAGAAAGGTTTGCTCTGATTATTTCATGAGTTTTTTCATTGGTATATGTAAGGTAACAGCTTATTTGTTCCCTTTTTATATCATCTTCTTTATTTTCGAATGAGAAAGGTACAATTTTTTCGTCACCTTTTTGCTCTTTCATTTTTGAAAAATCGATCGTTCTTTTGTCTACTCGTGCAGGCGTTCCTGTTTTATATCGCCTTAAACCGATCCCGAGTTTTTTTAAGCTTTCACTTAGTTTTGTGGATCTTCTTAAGCCGTTTGGTCCGCTTTCGGTTATGGTATCTCCATATAGGCATCTTGCAGTAAGGTAAGTACCCGTGCATATTACGACCGCCTTGCATTTATAAACAGCGTTACTCTCTGTAATTACCCCCGTTACATGTCCCTCTTCAACTGTAATATCAGTCACTTCTCCTTGTCTTACAAGAAGGTTTGGGGTGTTTTCGAGAGTCCTTTTCATTTCGGTATGATATTTTGCTTTATCAGCCTGTGCCCTAAGAGAATATACGGCAGGACCTTTACCTGTATTGAGCATTCTTGACTGTATATACGCTTTATCGATGTTTTTACCCATTTCTCCGCCGAGAGCATCTATCTCTCTTACGAGATGTCCCTTTGAACTTCCTCCGACATTAGGATTGCAAGGCATCATTGCCACAGAATCAAGATTTATTGCAAACATTATTGTGTCAAGCCCCATTCTCGCACTGGCAAGAGCGGCTTCACAGCCCGCATGGCCTCCTCCGATAACAACTACATCAACGCTGTCTGCCAAATAAGTTTCCATTTACTTCCTCTACTTTCCAAGACAGAATTCACTGAATATTCTGTCTATAATATCATCCTCGAGTGTTTCTCCCGTAACCTGCCCAAGATATTCATAGGCACGGGTAAGGTCTATTGTCAGAAGATCCTCGGGCATTCCTGTATTTATTGTGTTCAATACATTCTCAAGACTGTTTTTAGCTTCCTGCAAAGAAGCGACATTTCTTTGATTCGATATAAGAACGTCACTTGAAGTATCGATATTCTCGGTAATAAAAATATCCTTAACTCTTTTATATAAATTATCCATTCCCTTGCCTGATTTAGCAGATATAAAAACAGGGGCATCAAGGATTTTATATTCTTCGCAAATCCCGAGATCATCTTTGTTTACAACAATGATCCTATTCTTATTCTTTGTCAAGTCAAGTAATTGCTTATCTTCCTCGGTTAATGACCGAGAACCGTCAAACACGGTTATTACAAGTTGTGCGGAGTTGATTTCGGAAATACTTTTCTCAACACCTATTTTTTCGACCGCATCGTTCGATTCTCTTATTCCTGCCGTATCGGCTATTATAAGAGGTATCCCGTCAATACTTATAAGCTCGGTCAAAACATCTCTGGTGGTGCCCGGTATGTCCGTTACTATCGCTCTGTCTTCATTTAAAAGTGCATTTAAAAGAGAAGATTTTCCGACGTTTGGTCTTCCGACAATTGCGGTTTTTATTCCCTCGGAATATATTTTGCCCGTATCGGATGTCTTTATAAGAGTATTTATTTCAGAGAGGCATTCTTCAACGGTTTTTGATACATTTATACGGTTTTGTTCTTCTTCTTCGTGCTCGGGATAATCAATAGAAACCTCGATATTAGCTATTAAAGTAAGAAGATCGTCTCGCAAAGCCTTAATTCTTTTTTCAAGCTTTCCTTGAAGTTTGTTTACGGCAATTTCCATGGCTGTACGAGTTTTTGCCGATATAATATCTCTTACCGCCTCTGCCTTTGTCAGATCTATTCTTCCGTTTAAAAATGCCCTTTTGGTAAATTCTCCCGGTTCGGCAAGTCTTGCACCGCTTTTGATAACAGCTTCAAGCACTGCGTTAACAGCTCTGTATCCGCCATGAGTATTAATTTCAACAACATCTTCTCTTGTGTATGTTGAAGGTGCTTTCATAACCGTTAGAAGAACTTCATCTATAACGGCATTGTTGTATTCGATGGTTCCGTAATGTATTGTGTGAGAGTGCATTTGTTGAATACTCATTCCGTTTTTCGCTTTAAAAAGTTTATCACAGATCTGAAATGCACTTTCTCCACTGACTCTGATTATACCTATTCCACCGTTTCCCGCTGATGTGGCAACAGCAGCGATGGTATCGGTCAGATTTACCGCAAGCATTCTTTATCTCCTTTAAATATAATTTTTTACCAAAAAGAGGCACGGTTATCATGCCTCTTTTTTTGCAGCTTATTTCTGTTCGTTATCTCTGTCTTTATGAAATGAACCGCCTCTTGTATGTCCGTTCTTAAGGGCTATAACAACATATCTGTAGGGCTCTGCTCCTTCGGAAAATGTTGTTACATATCTGTCGTTTTGAAGTGTAGAATGAATTATTCTTCTTTCGTAAGGATTCATAGGCTCAAGAGTAACATTTCTTCTGTTGTGCTTAGCCTTCTTTGCAAGATTAAAAGCAAGTCTTTCAAGGCTTTCCTTTCTTTTTTCTCTGTAACCCTCTGTGTCAAGTGCAACATTCATATATGGATATTTGCCCTTATTAACAACAAGATTTGTAAGATATTGCAAAGAATCAAGAGCTTGTCCTCTTTTTCCTATTACGGCGCCCATATTATCTCCCTTTATCTCTATTTGAAGTTGCTTGTTTTCAACAAGCTCAGCCTCAATTTCCGCATTAAGGTTCATCTTTTCAAACACAGACTTAAGGAAGTTACTTGCGGTGTTTATTATTTCTTCTTTATCCGAATCGGTAAGAGCATCTCTTTGAGATTGAATTTCATCGTTTTCCGTTTTTACGGACTCATCAGCTTGTAAACCGGATACTTCACTTACTGTTTCTTCAACAGCAGTATCTTCGGATGATTTTTCTTCCTTTATTTCCTCACGAGCTGCAGGTGCGGGAGTTTCTTCAGATTCCTCATCAAGTTCTTCTCCGAGCTTCCAAACAATTACCTTTGCAGGTTTGGCTCCGATTCCCAAAAAGCCCTTTGAGCCTTCTTCAATAATTTTTTGGTCTACTTCATCTATTGTCAGACCAAGTTGCTTTGCTCCCTCTTCAACACATTCGGAAATACTCTTTCCTGTAACAGTTAAACCTTTCATTTTTTAATACCCCCTTTTTTATCTTTATTTTTAGGTAGTTTACTTTCAACAACCGAAACATGTTCAGGATTCTTTTTAAAATAATTGTTTATAAAAAGCTGTTGAACCATCTGACAGATATTGGATGTTATCCAATATACACCTATACCGCCGGGAAGGGATGTTGTTATCCATGCCATCATAAGCGGCATTGTTATATTCATTATTTTTTGCTGCTGCTGAACCATGGGGTCGGCATTAACGGCAGTATTTTTTGACTGCATTATCCTTGTGGAAATGTAGGTAGTACCACCTGAAAGTATGGGTATGATAAGCTTGGGTGATAAGCTGAGACCCACAACTTCTCTTAAATTGAGCCCTAAGAAATATTCAATATTTTGTTTTTGAATAAGAAGCTCGTCAAATTCTCTGCTGTTTAAAGCATCCTTTATGCTTGCAATGTTTTCGGGTGTCAAAACGTTCAGTATTCTGCTGAAAATATCGGTATTTACTTCTGTACCTGCTGTAACTCCGCTATCTCTTGCAAAGCCGACGATAAGATCGTAAAGAGTGCTGTTTCCGTTTACAGCGTTTAAAACTATATCGGCAATACCGTTATAAACCTGAGAAATATAATCCACATATTTAAAAGGATTTTGCATAACGAAATAGAGACCCATGAAAATAGGAAGCTGGATAAGAAGAGGCAAACATCCCGAAAACTGGTTGTAGTTATTATCGGAATATACCTTTTGCATTTCCATATTCATTTTTCTTTGTATCTCGGGATCGCCCATGCTACCCTTATATTTGTCTTGTATTTTTTTTATTTGCGGCTGCAAAGCCTGCATTTTGATCATTGACTTCTGCTGTTTAAAAGCAATGGGAGTCATTAAAAGCCTTATAAGTATAGTAAGGAAAATAATAGTAATGCCAAGCGAATTAACATCTCCTATTATTCCATGTACAAGATTAAATATTACATTTATTACTTTTCCGATTATCCACGCAATCGGCCCGACAATAACTCCGGGCTCTTTCATAACATTATATGTTCTTGCAAGCAGCATAAGTGTATGGGATATCAAATTTTAAATCCTCCTCATTTCAGGGAACAGGGTCGTAACCACCCTTACAAAATGGATTGCACCTTATTATTCTCCAAAGAGACAGTGCCCAGCCTTTAAAAAAGCCGTATTTTGAAACAGCCTCGGCAGCGTATTGAGAACAGGTTGGCTGAAACCTGCAACACGACGGAAAAAGAGGAGAAATATATTTGCGATAAAAAGCTATGATAAACAATGAAACGGTTTTCATTTCTCACCTCTTAAAAGTTTCTGTTTTTTAAGAAGATGTAAAAGTGCATCTTCCGCTTGCTTGTAGTCGGCACCATTCATACTTGCCCTTGCTATAATTGCAATATCATAACCGGGACATATTTCTTCTTCATTTAAGCGATAACTTTCTTTTATAAGCCTGGTCACCCTGCTTCTTACGACGGAGTTTCCGACTTTCTTGCTTACGGAAATGCCGAGTTTATTTTCCGCTGTGCCGTTACGAACACTATAGATCACAAGCAATCTGTTAGCCGAGGAACGACCTCTGTTATATACAAATCTAAACTGATAGTTTTTTTTCAGGGATTGCGTAAATAGCATACCAAACCCTCCCTTGTTACACAAAAGTAACTCTATTTACAAATAAAGTCCACTTAAAAATAAGTGGACTTTCAAAGGGGCGCTTTTGTAATCTCAAGCACTTAATGCCTTTCTGCCCTTTCTGCGTCTTGCAAGAATAACTTTTCTGCCGTTAGCTGTGCTCATTCTCTTTCTAAAGCCGTGAACCTTGGCTCTCTGTCTTTTCTTAGGTTGAAATGTCATTTTCATCGTGATACACCTCCTTGAAAGCTTTTGAAATTATAATGCATACACCCGAATTTTGGAAGCGTAATTGCATGATATCGGTTAATTTAACACCAAAGAAAATATAACCTCAGTGAATAATAACACACTTTTTCAATTATACAAAATTTATATCAATTAGTCAAGAATTATTTTATAACTTAGCTTATTTCTTTTTTGATGATACATTTCCGAAATTTTCTTGTTCTGCATAATCATAGCCGTAACCATAGTGATTTCGGTATGAATATCCATATTTTTTACCGTATCCTCCATACTTTCTACCGCTGAATTTAGAGTCTTCCACACCGTTTAGCACAAAGCCTATTACATCGGCATCAAGCATTTTGACCGCAGTCAGCGTTCTTTTGACATCATCATAACTTGCTACACCGTGTCTTACCACAAGAACAAGACCGGCACAATATTTTGATAACACCAAAGCGTCGGTAACGGTATTTATAGGAGGTGTATCAAGAACGATATATTCATATTTAGATGATATTTCTTCAAGAAAACCCTGCATTTTTTTTGAAGTTATAAGCTCGGAAGGGTTGGGAGGAATCGGTCCGCATGACAATACATCCAAATTATTTACAACATTTTTATGTACCGTTTCCTCGAATTTTGTCATTTTTCCGAGAACGGTTGATATACCGACATCGTTTTTAAGGTTGAATATTTTATGTTGAACCGGTTTTCTCATATCGCAATCTATCAAAAGCACTTTGGAAGATGCCTGTGATATCGTTATTGCAGTATTTGCCGCCGTTATGGATTTTCCTTCTCCCGGGAAGGAAGATGAGAACTCTATTATATTCGATTCTCTTGCACTTAGTGTAAAAATCAGATTGGTTCTTAATTGCTTATATGCTTCACTGACATTAAAATTTTTAATATCAAGAATGGTAGTTCTCTTATTGTCATTTTGAACTGCGAGCTTTTTCTTTTTCTTTGTAATAAAATCAAACATTTCTATTCTCCCCTTTCAAATCCGTATAATTTGGAATTTCGGCAAGAACGGAGATACCGAAACGATTTGAAAGTGTTTCCGCATCATCCACCGTGTTTGAAATAAGGTCTCTTATAATATAAAAGGCACAAGCGAGCAAAAATCCAAGAACGCCACCCATAAGAGCATTTTTCTTGTTGTTGGGAGATGAACTTTCCATAGGTACTTTAGCATATCCTATGGGATTAACGTAAGCCACACCCATTACTTCCTTAAGTACCTTCGGTGCTACCTCAACCATAGCGTTACATACATCCGCAGAAAGTTCGGGATCTTCCGTTGTTGCTTTCACAGAAAGTATTTCCGTTTCATCTACCGCAGAAAGTGAAATCGAACTTGAAAGCTCTGCGGATGATACACGAAACTCTCCGTTTATTTCTTCAACAGTAAAAAATTTGGAAAGCTTTTCTTCTCCGTATTTTTTAATAAGCTTTTTACCTATTTCCTCCATTACCATATCATCTTTAAGTATAACGGAATAGGTATCGACAAGTTTCTGAGATGCACTGATATCACTGAGGATGATCTCCCCTTTTGTTTGCGATTCATCATTATTCATTACATACAGAGAAACATGAGATGTGTATTTTACAGGTAGTAGTTTTTTGCTGCATATAAAAAACATTCCGCCCATAATAACAGTACAAAGAGCAATGATCCATGCATTTCTAAGCAGCAAAGAAAAAATTCTCATTAAATCTATTTCAATTTCCTGATTTTGCATTTGATTTTCCATTTGTATTCTCCGTTTCAAAAAATCCAAGAGTTTTCATTCTGTCGTATATACAGCTTGCCAGTGCTTCGGTTGCCTCCGGCTTCAGTATTCCTTTGTTGTCGGTGCATGCCTTTGCAAACACGGCACTTTCTGAAACAACGGCATCCATATCAATTGTGAGAAATAAAGAGGTCGTATTTATAAAATGGTCACCGTAAAGCTTTTCCATTTGCTTATTGTATTGGCTTATATTCGCTCCGTTTGACAACATTCCGATTATAATGTATTTCTCATCTTTACAATATTCTTTAAATTTTGCATATTGCTCATAAAGATCGTTTAAGGAAGAATATCCCCCGCTGTTACCTATCCACAGTATTTTGAAATAATCGGCATATTCTCTTTTAGCCTTTGTCTCGATAAGTGTTCCTTCGGGAATTGTTACAGATTCGCCCTTTAAATCTCTTTGAAAATAAAAATATTCGGTACGTTTCGGATTATCGGCAAACTCTTTTCCGTAAAGTATACCCTCAATATTGTTAAGTGTTACCGGATTTATCCCCGGGTTATCATCCCCACAGAGAATATTTACTTCTCTGTTATTATCAGCATAAACATTGACGGGAGTGATGACCTGATTGGAAGGATTCATCTTAAAACTTCGAATACACAGCGGTACAGCTCCCATTCTCGCAAGGACGGAAACAGCATTTTCATTCCTGATACCAAGATTCTCCACAGGAATACGAAACTCAAACTCATCTTCGATTTTCCTGTCTATTAGATAAGGATACGAGTTTTCGGCTTCACCGAGTGTAAGAAGGTCGCCATAGCAAGCTATTCCATGATATTTTGCTTCAGCCTCATTATTTTTTTCTCCCTGAGTTTGCATTTTAAGACGCTTTTCCTGCATAAATGCATAGGACTCGGAATCGGCTTTCAGCAATTTTTCCCTATCAAGTCCTTTATCGGAAACAACAACATAAACCACTCCGACAAGAATAAAAAATGCAAGCAGAGAGAGAATTATTTTCGGTATGTTATTCATCTATAACTCCATTATTATATTTTTAGTCGAAATCTAACAAAATATAATATATCATTTTATATATATTTTTACAAGCATTTTTTAATAAATTTTTAATATTTTTTATCGATACGACCTGTAAATAAAATCATTGATCAATATTTTATTTGACTTAATGCTTTAAATAGAGTATTATAAACGTTGAGTGTGACAGATAATTGTCGCAGTTTATTATTAAGGAGGAAATAATACTATGATGAAGCTTGTGCTTGTAAGACACGGCGAGAGTGAATGGAACAAACTTAACCTTTTTACAGGTTGGATGGATGTTGATTTAAGTGAAAAGGGACATCAGGAAGCTGCCCAGGCAGGTGTGATCCTTAAAGAAGAGGGATATGACTTTGATGTTTGCTACACATCATATCTTAAAAGAGCGATACATACATTAAATCATATACTTGATTCAATGGACAGAAACTGGCTTCCCGTTATTAAAACATGGAAACTCAATGAAAGACATTACGGAGCTCTTCAGGGTTTAAATAAGTCTGAAACCGCTGAAAAATACGGAGAGGATCAAGTAAAGATTTGGAGACGTTCATTTGATGTTAAGCCTCCTGCATTAGAGCCCACCGATGAAAGAGCTGCTCAAAATAATCCTGCATACAGAAATGAAGATCCTTCCGTGCTTCCTTTAAACGAAAGCCTTGAAACAACCATACAAAGAGCCGTACCCTACTTTGAAGAGGTTATAAAAAAGGATATGCAAGCAGGCAAGAGAGTTATAATTGCCGCTCACGGAAACTCTTTAAGAGCACTCGTTAAATATTTTGACGGTCTTTCCGATGATGAGATAATAGGTGTAAATATACCTACCGGTGTGCCTCTTGTATATGAATTTGATGATAATTTTAATGTGATAAAGCACTATTATTTAGGCGACCAGGAAGCTCTTAAGGCTAAAATGGAAGCTGTTGCAAATCAAGGAAAAAAGAAATAAAATAAAAAGGACCCGATGGGTCCTTTTTATTTTATCGGCTTCTTTGAAACTATCCGAAAGACTTATAAAATCCTGTTTATCCTTTAAGCCTGTTTTCAAGTTCCGCTTTTCTGTCTTCATATCCCGGCTTACCCAAAAGAGCAAACATATTCTTTTTATAAGCCTCAACACCCGGCTGGTCGAAGGGATTAACTCCCTCGATATATCCGCTTATTGCAAGGGCTTTTTCAAAGAAATATACAAGGTAACCGAAACTGTATTCATCAGCTTTCTCTATTTCAATAACGATGGTAGGTACTCCTCCGTCTATATGTGCAAGATAGGTTCCCGCAAAGGCTTTACTGTTAACGTATTGTATACTTTTTCCCGAAACAAAATTAAGGCCGTCGATATTTTCGGGATCTTCTTCAATAATTATATCATTTTTAGCATTCTTGACCCAAAGAACGGTTTCAAAAAGATTTCTGTTTCCGTCCTGAATAAACTGCCCTATGGAATGAAGGTCCGTAGAAAAATTTGCTCCCACGGGGAAAATGCCTTTTTGATCTTTTCCTTCACTTTCCGCATACAATTGCTTATACCATTCTCCAAACATTGTCAGGGAAGGCTCATAGTTGGCAAGTATTTCCGTTTCTTTGCCCTTTCTTGCAAGGATCTGTCTTGTTGCCGCATATTTCAAACAAACATTTTTGTTTATATCATCATTAAGATATTCTTCTCTCGCATCTGCCGCTCCCTGCATAACTTTATCAATATCAATACCTGCCGATGCCATAAGAAGCAGACCAACGGGAGTCAAAACGGAGAATCTGCCGCCGATATCATCTGTTATAACAAAGGTCTCATAACCTTCTTTATCGCAAAGAGACTTAAGCGCTCCCCTTGCTTTATCGGTGGTCGCAAATATTCTTTCCTTTGCACCTTCTTTGCCGTATTTTTCTTCGATAAGCTTTTTAAAAATTCTGAAAGCAATGGCAGGTTCGGTGGTCGTGCCCGACTTTGAGATTATATTTATGGAAAAATCTCTGTCACCGAGCATCTCAAGTATGTCAGAAAGATAATCGGAACTGATGGAATTGCCCACAAAATAAATATCGGGAGTTCCTGCATGTTTTTTGTTGTTATAATTGTTTCCCTTTATAAAATCAAGAGCTGCTCTTCCACCTAAATATGAACCACCTATACCTATAACAATAAGCACTTCGCTGTTAGACTGTATTTTTTTAGCAGCCTGTTTTATACGTGCAAATTCTTCCTTATCATAATTGACGGGGAGATCTACCCAGCCGATAAAATCATTGCCTGCTCCTGTTCCACTCAAGAGCAAATCATGCGCCATTTTGACCGAAGGCTGAATTTTAGTATATTCGTCCTCTCTTATAAAGGGTTTAAGTCCTTCAAAATTTACATTGATTCCCATTTAAATTCCTCCTTTAATCAAGCTCGTAAAGGCTTAAAAATTCATAACCCTCATTTTTCAGGGAGTCTATTATCCAGCCTAAAGCTTGAGTATTTGATTTTGATACCGCGTGAAGCAGTATTATTTCACCCGGATGTACACTTGAAACAACTCTGTTAAGTGTATCTCCGGGATTTGGTTGCATATCAGTAAGCCAATCTCTGTGTGCAAAACTCCAAAATACCGTTTTATAGCCAAAATTGCTCGCCATTGCAAGAGTACGCTCACTGTAATTTCCTTCGGGCGGACGGTAAAAATGCGGCATATTTTCACCAATAATCGAATAGTACGCATCGGATACCCCTGTCAGCTCCTTTTTAAAAACTTCCTCACTCAATGTGGCATCACGATAATGATTTAGGGTATGATTGGCAACAATATGCCCTTCATTTACCATTCTTTTTATCAGCTCGGGATTGTTTTTCACATAAGAGCCCGTACAAAAGAAAGCCGCCTTAACGCCTCTGTTTTTTAATGTATCAAGTATTTGCGGTGTGTAACCGATTTCATACCCCTCATCAAAGGTTAGGTATACCGTTTTTTTCGAGGTGTTTCCCACATAATAGGTATGATATTTTTTAAAGTCGATACCTGTTTGAACTCCGGGTACGGTATGATCTCCCTTTGCAATAAAATACCAATCTCTTGATGTATTGGGAACCGAATCAAGTTTAATATGCCCAAAATCAAACACCAAAGGATTGGTTGTTTGTTCGGTTGTTTGTTCGGTTGTCTCTTTGGTCACAACATTTGTGTTTTTATCGGCAAAGCAATTATCAACATTCTTATTTACCGATGCAAGCAGAATAGGTGCAAACAGAACCACTATTGCCGCCATTGCATAGAGTTTCATTTAAGCACCTTCAAATCGGTAACCTTAACTTGGCTTTCATTTGTTATGCTGTCAAGGTCACAATCAATATGTACTATAATGTTATCGCCCTCTTTTAAATCGGGGATATCCTTTTCCGATACATTCAGGTTAATGTCCGCCCCTCTTTCGGTCTCCATAGTAAGACTTAAGGACTTATCATCGTAACTTTTAAAAACTCCGCTTATAGCATATTTATTTCCTTCATCTGTAGGAACGGCGGCATCTTTTATAGCCATTGCTTGAGAAGATATTTCTCCTGTTTCAATAACATTTTCGGTAGTTACTTCACTGTTTATATCTTGTTCTGTTTTAGGTGTACATCCTGTTATTAAAGCAAATGCAAGTAATAGCGGAATAATTCTTTTTTTCATGATCTCACACCTCTTATTTTAAAATATTTTATTCTGATGGGGGCACTTCCGATACATGAGATACCGCTCAATGTACCCGTGTGTCTTTTTTTGTCCTCGGGAACACCCTCATCACTTAAAAAAGTGCAATTTTCAATTTTACAAAAAACTTTTTCTTTTTCTTCTGTAATATAATAAAATTCTCTTTCAAGCCCTCTTACTCTTACTCCCAAAGTACTCGGAAAAATATTTTCAAGCTTTATTATTTCTTCACCGTTATTTTTGTTGACCACAAGCTGTAAACCGTTTTCAAAGACAGAAAAACGAATATAGGTAGCGGTGGAGTAATAACATATAAGTCCCGCATGAGAATTTTTGCTTGTATTATAATCAAAAGAGACTTCAACATCCGTATTCAACTCTGTTTCCCTATGCAATAGAATACACGAACAAGCTGTTGAATATTCGGGTTCATCAGACGGGAAGAGTACAATACCGTTGTCATAATTATGTTTTGCGGATACTCGCACCCACTGAAAGCTTTCGGGAATACCGCATTTAAAATCAAAGTATTCTTCTTCGGTTTGAATGTATTCTTCCAAAGGAAGAGAAGCTTTTTCGGATGGAACACCGCTTCCTACGGTACACCAGTTATCGGAGTGCCATGTCACATTTTCAAGAGCGGTCTCTCTGCCCAAAGTGGTATAATTGCCTCCGTTTCTTCTTCCGCACAGATAAAGACAGTACCAGTTGCCATTTTTATCCGTAATAAAATCTCCGTGACCGCTTCTTTGAATGAGTGCCTCGGGATCGTTCTGCCTTAAAAGAGGATTATACGGTGAGGGCTCATATTCTCCGAAAAGACTTTTTGAACGAGCCATTATTATACCATGACCGTAGCCTGTGCCTCCCGATGCAACAACGGCATAATAATAACCGTTTCTTTTAAAGATATGGGGTCCCTCGGGACACCTTTCACCGATACCTTCCCAAACGCAACGGGATGGACCTATAATTTCCCTGCAATCGGGTGATACGGGAGTAACGGTTGCTCCGGGTGCAGTAACAATATAGTGACTTCCGTCATCATCAACAAAAAGAGATGGGTCAATATTGTCTATATCCAAAAACCACGGTTTGGAATACGGGCCTTGCGGATGTTCGGAGCATGTAACAAGCTGTCTGCGCATAGGCTTATGATCGTCATTGTAGCGTAAAGTCGCAAAAATATAATATTTCCCGTTAGAATACACTATATCGGGCGCCCAAATCCCTCTTGAATCTTTAATATGTGACAAATCGAGGTATTCGGGATCGTTTACGGCATGTGCCACTGTTTTCCAATGAACAAGGTCTTTTGAATGTGATATGGGTATTGCAGGAAAATACTGAAAAGAAGAGTTTACCATATAAAAATCATCTTCGACCCTTATTACCGAAGGATCGGGATAAAAACCTCGTTTCACTGGATTTTCATATTCTGTCATTTCAGCATGACCCCCCATTCACTGGTTATAGCATTTGGACAAATAAAATACATTTGCGTATCTTTTGATACATCGTAGTAATATATACTGTTATCATCATCAAGCTGTGTAGGTGGGCCAAATCGACTCGTCACCTCGAAAATGTAGGAACCGATAGGATATATACCTCCCGGTGTGGGAATGGATGAATCGGTCACCGAAACTCGAGAAAGAGTATTTCCGTTATTTCTTTCGACGGTAAATCCATCATATAAATAAACATTTCCATCTATGTAAAAGCTGTCGGAGATATTATCAAAGGATTCTGTACCACCTTCCGAAGATGAAGTAGAAGGTTCTGCCTGCACGGCATTAAGAGGCATACCCAAAAGTGAGATAACATCATCAATATTCTCTCCGGGCTTAAAGGTATAACCGTTATACACAAACGTATCCGTAGCAAACTCGGTCGGTTCATGTTCAACAGCTTCTATAATATGTTCATGTTGAGGTAAAGGAGGCAATTCCGTTGTGGTTTCCGTTGTTGAGGCAGTATCGGTAACGGTTGTTGCAACAGTGGTGGTGTTTGTGGTAGATGTGGAGAATGTAGTAGACAGTGCAGCTTTTTTCTTCTCATATTGAGCTTTTGTTAAAATTGTTTCTTTTTCAAGATCTTCTTTAACTATCGGTTTATGAGTTAAAATCGCCACAACACTACAAACAACTATAATTGCGGCAGAAGCCCCCGCAATTTTATACTTATTTGTTTTAAGCATTTCCATATCAAGCTTCATAGGCTTTTTTCCTCTCACTCATCCTGCTGATCAATATGCTCGGCATTTGAAAACCTCGTATATTCTCCGTGGAAAATCAAATCAATATCTGCCAGACCACCGTTTCTTTGTTTTGCAATAATAACCTGGGCTTTGTTTCTTTCCTCTTCATCTTTGCTGTAATAATAGTTTCTGTAGAGAAAACATACAACATCGGCATCCTGTTCTATGGAACCCGATTCACGAAGGTCGGAAAGGATCGGCTTTTTGCTGTCTCTTTTTTCAACCGCACGGCTTAGCTGAGACAGTGCTATTACAGGCACATTAAACTCTCTTGCTATAGCCTTAAGACTTTTTGAAATAAAAGCAACTTCTGCCTGTACGGAATCAAATTTTCTTTTTCCTCCGTTCATCAACTGAAGATAGTCAATAACTATTAAATCAAGACCCCATTCAAGTTGGAGCTTGGCACATTTTGCTCTTACATCTCCGGGAGAGACAGCTGATGAATCGTCAATAAAAATTTTTGAATCACCCAGAACACCCATAGCAAAGGCAAGCCTTTCAAAATCATCCTCGGTCAGTCCGCCCGATCTCAACTTAGACGATTCCACACCGCTTTCTGTGGAAAGCATTCTTGTGGCAAGCTGAATTCTTGACATTTCAAGCGAGAACATAGCCACGGTTTTATGCAGCCTTGTAGCGGCATATTGAGCAATATTCAGTGCAAATGCCGTTTTTCCCATAGAAGGTCTTGCTGCTATCAGTATAAGGTCGGAAGGCTGAAAACCAGCCGTTTTAAGATCAAAATCCGTAAATCCCGTTGCAAGACCCGTGATATGGTTGGTGGATTTGTTTGCAAGGTCGATCTTGTCGATAGTTTCCGCTATGACCTTATGCATAGGGGTAAAGTCATCGTTGCGAATGTTTTTCCCCATTTCAAAAAGGCCATGTTCGGCATCGGCCATAACCTCATCTACGGTTCCTTCACCCGAATAACATTTTTCACTTATATGTTCGGCAAGTTTGATAAGTTCTCTATACTGTGCCTTTGATCTTACTATTTCGCAATAATCGGCTATATTGGCAGATGTTCCTGCCATCGGAAGACTTCTTAAATAGTCGAGGCCTCCGCATTTTTCAAGATTTCCCTGTTCGGTAAGCTTATTTCTTAATGTTATTATATCCACACCTGCTCCCGCTTCAAACAATTCGCTTATAGCGTTGAATATAAGAGCATTTGCAGGCATATAAAAATCATCGGCGGAAAGCTGCTCAAGAGCAGTTCTCATACCTTCGGTATCAAAGAGCATTCCGGCAAGAACAGCCGCTTCTGCTTCATAATCGTGCGGTATGACCCTTCGGTTTTTAGTATTTAAATCATCATTATTTATTGATTCGGGCATATATGTTCACTTTCTCAGGCTTCTTTTATACTGACGGTAAGCTTTACGCTTACCTTGGGATGAAGCTTTACTGTAACTTTTTTCTCGCCTATTTCTTTTATAGGTTCATCAAGAGAAATCTTTTTCTTTTCTACGTCGATACCTTCCTGTTCTTTGAGAGCCTTTGCTATCTCCTTATTGGTAACGGCTCCGAAAAGCTTTCCGTTTTCACCTGTTTTAACATTCACTGTGACTGTTTTTTCCGCTATCAAATCTCCGAGACTTTTAGCTGCTTCATATTCCTGTTCTTTTTGAAGCTGTTCGGCTTTTTTTACGTTATCAAGCCTTTTTACATTTCCTGCATTTGCCTCAACAGCCAATCCCTTCGGAAAAAGAAAATTTTTGGCATAGCCTTCATTGGCATTTATAGTTTGATCCTTTTTTCCGACTCCCTTAACATCCTGAAGTAAAATTACTTTCATTTTTTGTTCTCCTCAATATATTCTTCAATGTATTTTTCAAGCAATGCCCTTGCAGATTCCAACGACATATTTTTTAGCTGTGCGGCGGCTCCCAATTGATGACCTCCGCCACCCATTTTTTCCATAAGCTTTTGAACATTCATATTGCCGAGGCTTCGCGAACTGATATAAACAATATCATCCACTTTGCAAAGCACAAAGCTTACCTCGACCCCTTTTATGCTCAAAAGTTCATCAGCTGCCATCGCTATCATAACAGAGGGATTTTCCACATCTTTTTGAAGGTAAGAAATAGCCATATTGTCGTGTATTATTTCGGCAGTTCTTACAATCTCCGTTCTTGCAAGGTATTCATCAAAACTGTTTTTAAACAATCTTCTTACCGAAACAGAATCTGCTCCGAGTCTTTTAAGATACGCCGCGGCTTCAAATGTCTTTATACCTGTTTTAAAGGCAAAGTTTTTGGTATCTACGGTTATTCCGGCAAGAAGACCTTCAGCTTCATCTTTTGATATCTTAAGACCCTTTGTGTACATTATCATTTCCGTTATCATTTCGGCAGCGGAAGATGCATAAGCCTCATGATAGGTAAGAGAATAGTTTTCTATTGCATCGGCACATTTTCTGTGATGGTCGAACACAACTATTCTCTTTGTTTTTTCAAGAAGTTCGGGACACTCTGTAAGCATGGTCCTGTGAGTATCCACAACCACAACAAGAGTCGTTCTTCTTATGTTCTCAACAGCCTGTTCACCGTTAATGAAAACTCCGTCATAGCGTTTATCTCTTATAAGGCGTTCATAAAGCGGCTTCACGGCATTTGTAACATTATTTAGAACAATGTGACACTTTTTACCGTAAAAATTCACTACGGAAAATGCTCCCGCGGCTGAACCGAGGCTGTCAAGGTCGGGATTTTTATGTCCCATTATCATAACATCCTTTGCCGACAAAATAAGTTCTTTAAAGCCGTAAGCCTTTACTCTCGCTTTAACACGAGAATTTTTTATGACCTCATTACCGTCGCCGCCGATATATTCGTATTTTTCATCAGACTCCTTTATGACGATCTGATTTCCGCCTCTTCCAAGTGCAAGATCCAAAGCACCTCTTGCAAACTCCATATCCTCATTCAAGGTGACTCCCTTGTGCCCGATTCCCAAGCTGACGGTTACGGGAATATTTCCGAGATCTATTTTTTCTATTTGATCGACAATGGAAAATTTATCTTCTTTGAGATGTGCAAGCTGCTCTCGATTTAATACAATGAGAAATCTGTCTTTTTCAAACTTTCTCACAATACCGCCCAAGTTATTAAAATAATCATTGATCTTACGCTCTATAATCGCAAAAATGTGAGAAAGCCTCGCTTCTTCCATCCCTTCTTCAACTTCCGTGTAATTATCTACAACAAGAAGACCTACCATTACATTGCTCTTTATCATACCGCTTTGGTTGATGTTATCATTAAAAGCCATTGTAATGCAGAAGCCGTCGTTACAAGGTATACTGTACAAATCGTAATATTTGTCGGAATATTTAATTCTTTGGAAATACTTTGTAATGTCAAAATCAGGTGCAACAGCGTAAAAATCAGTGCACGATGCAGCTTCCTCCGAAAGTTTTTCAAAGGCATTATTTTTGTATATTATCTTGCCGTCATTGTCTGTTTTAACATACGGAAAAGGAATATTGTAATTATCGCTCATTACTGTCCTCCTTGTTCATTCTTAAGGGTATATATACCCAAAAGCTTTATAAAGCTGGACTTTCTTTGCATAAGCTCTATTGCTTTTTTTATATCCTCGCTGTTGTTCTCTATGGCTAAATCTACAACAAACACATATTCCGACGGTCTGTTTTTCATAGGTCTTGAGAATATTTCAAGCATATTTATATCATATACCGCAAGTATCTCAAGAACGCCGTACAAAGCTCCCGGTTCATGCTTAGTTGAAAAAGCAAGAGTAGCAACATCTTTACCATTGTAATCAAGAGTCGGTTCTTTTCCTACAAGAACGAATTGTGTATAGTTCTTATTACTGTCCTGAACGGAGGATGCCAATATATCAAGACCGTATATTTTTGCTGCAGCCGAGCTTCCTATTGCCGCAAGGCCTTTATCACCGCCTGATACGATTTTAACAGCCTCTCCTGTAGAACTTACCGTCCTTAATTCCACATTCGGAAAATTTTCACCTATAAATTTCTTGCACTGCGGCAAGGCATGGGAATGGGATATAATTCGAACTATATCCTCGGGTTTTGAGCCTTTTTTGACCATCAAATTTTGAACAATGGTCAAATTGATGCTTTTTTGTATGTACAGCTCCTCTTCAAACACAAGCTCATCTATTGAAGCATTAACAACACCTTCTATAGAGTTTTCAATGGGAATAACAGCATTGTCCGTTTCTCCATCGGCACATGCCTTTAAAGCCAGTCTGAAATTTTTGTACGGTATAAGCTCGCTGTTCGGTGAAAGCAGGGCTGCCGCCTCCTGAGAAAATGTTCCTTCGGGGCCGAGATAAGCAGTTTTCATATCAATATCCTTATAGTATACTCAAAGCAGTTTGTCTGTTGGACAAAACAGCTATATCAGAGTGTTTTTGTATAATTTGTATTGTTATTTTACACACATTTTTATGTATTTTACCACATTTTTTTAAATTAGTCACTAATTTTTAACAAAAATATAATATCATTTTCAAAAACCTTCACTATGACCTAACAAAAAACATTTATTAACTGTTAGAATACTTGACAAAAATAAAAAAAAGCTGTAGACTTAGCATACTAATTTTATAGGTTTTGTATGCTTAGGAAACACTGATTAATTCACTTGAAGCAGATTTGAGATAATGTTTTCGCAGACAAGGAAAAGACCCGAGGGCATAGCCGTAGCTATGTTGAGGGGCTTTGACACAG
>DFJD01000040.1:21492-23303 GCA_002372875.1 Clostridiales bacterium UBA3680 | reverse complement strand
GCTTTGACACAGTATGCGGGAACATTAGCCAAATATGCGAATGATTAATTAATCAGTGGTTCCCTTATATTTTTATCTATTATATCTTGAATACTGACAGAGTTTAAATAGTTTTCAATTACATTGAAAAGCCCCTTCCACACAAAAAGAGTTGTACACTCGGAAGCATAGGGGCAATCATTGACCGCTGTTTCAAGGCAAGCCACCGGTGCGGTTGAACCCTCTGTTGCTTGCAAAACCTGTGCAACACTTAACTCACTTGCAGAAATAACAGGCTTATAACCGCCTTTGTTTCCTCTGACAGCCTTTAAAAGCTTTGCCTTTGTGAGCATTGGAACGATTTGTTCAAGGTATTTCTTTGAAATGTGCTGTTTTTCGGAAATTTCATTCAATGATACGGGATTTTGCGTTGATATGTATACTTCATACATCATACGCAGCGCATATCTGCCTTTTGTGGATATTTTCATTTATATAGGCCTCCAATATACAGTAACTTGTATTTAAGATCAATTTATAGTTCTTTAAATCTATTTATAGATATAGATTATAGCACTTATTGTTAATATTTACAAATTTTTTTCGGAGATTTTTATGAAAGCTTTAATCGCAATGAGCGGAGGCGTTGATTCCTCCGTTGCAGCACTGCTGATGCAAAAAAAAGGATTTTCTTGTATCGGTGTTACAATGAAACTGTACAATAATGATGATATAGGTATGTGTTCGGACAAAACCTGCTGCAGCCTGAACGATGTCACGGATGCGAAATCGGTTTGCTGCAACCTTGGATTTCCACATTATACCTTCGGTTTTACAAATCAATTTAAAGAAAAGGTGATCGATAAATTTATATATTGTTATGAAAACGGAGCAACACCCAATCCTTGTATTGACTGTAACAGATATCTTAAATTTGAAGCCCTGTACAGAAGAGCCAAAGAACTTGATTGCGATAAAATAGTAACCGGTCATTATGCTCGTATAGAAAAATACAAAGACCGTTATCTGTTAAAAAAAGCGTTTGACGAAACAAAAGATCAAAGTTATGTACTATACTCTATGACAAGAGAGCAGCTTTCAAATACCTGCTTTCCCTGCGGAGAATTAAAAAAAGAGCAAATAAGGCAAATAGCATATAATGCAGGTTTCACAAACGCAAAAAAACACGACAGTCAAGATATATGTTTTGTGCCAAACGGAAAATATGCCGATTTTATAAGTAACTATACCAAAAAAGAATATCCGTGCGGAGATATTATCGATAAAAGCGGAAATGTTTTGGGAAGGCACAACGGAATAATTCATTACACCATAGGACAGCGAAAAGGAATCGGTCTTTCCTTTTCTGAGCCAATGTATGTATGCGAAATAAACTCACAAAAAAATACGATCACTTTGGGAAAAAATGAAGATCTGTACACAAGAGAATTGAATATAAACGAATGTGTATGGCCTGCGTATGACAATATTCCCGACATAATAAATGCAAAGGTAAAAATAAGATACTCTCATAAAGAGCAAAGTGCCAAGATAATTCCAACAAGCGACACAACGGCACATATAGTTTTCGATGAACCTCAAAGAGCCGTTACAAAAGGACAGGCTGCAGTTATATACTTGGATGATTTTGTTGTAGGTGGTGGTATAATCACATAATATACTTCAATACTGTTTGTCATATCAACTTTGTTTTGTTATAAATTCTCTCTATAACCTGATATGAAAAATGAATATTTTACTATTTCCTACTTATATGATATGCTTACTACACAAAAGCAAAATATCATTATGGAAGCACTGATTAATTCACT
>DFJD01000040.1:0-21362 GCA_002372875.1 Clostridiales bacterium UBA3680 | reverse complement strand
GCTTTGACACAGTATGCGGGAACATTAACCAAATATGCGAATGATTAATTAATCAGTGGTTCCTTACATTAGGAGATGAAAAAAATGAAAAATTTAAAACCATTTTTCCCTTTTGTTTTTTCAACTGCTTCACTTTTAATAGAAAAGCTGCTTGAAAACGGGAAAAACTCAACAGAAAAGCCCTACTTTTTATACTTTTTGGCAATATTGACCGTGATGCTCTTTTTAACGGGAGTTGCAAGCATATTTTTTAAGAAACTGAAAGATACCATGTCCTTTAAATCTGCTTTTTGGAGCGGTGTCATTGCTTTTATAACCTTATATAATGTACTTACAGCAAAGCTAAATGCTCTTCCGATGATTTTTTTCCCTTCCCCTTCAAGGATAATAGGAGTGCTTGTTGAAGACAGTGCATTGATAGGCAAATGTGTTGCTTATTCTTCAAGGCTGCTATTTACCGGTTTTTTAGGCGGTGCAATTATAGGAATCATTGCGGGTATTGCTATAGGCTTTAGCAAAAAGGTAGCTTACTGGCTTGTTCCTTTGGAAAGATTTTTAGGTCCTATTCCTTCCACAGCCTGGATACCTATTGTACTTGTTGTATTTCCCGACACAGTCAGTGCAAGCAGTTTTCTTATAGGGCTCGCTGTGTGGTTTCCCACAACACTGATGACCTCAAGCGGTATAAACAATATTTCAAAATCATTCTTTGAAGTTTCGGAAACACTTGGTGCAAATACTTTTCAAAAGATATTTAAGGTTGGACTTCCCGCTGCCATGCCGAGCATATTTATAGGTATATTCAACGGTACATGTTCTGCTTTTATAACTCTTATGACCGCTGAAATGATCGGTGCTAAGTATGGCATAGGATGGTACGTGAACTGGCAAAAAGAAATGATGAGCTATTCAAATGTTTACGCAGGGCTTCTTGTCATTGCGGTGACATTTTCAATACTTATAACTTTACTGTTCAAGGTTAAGGATAAGATTCTTGTATGGCAAAAGGGAGTGATAAAATGGTAACTGCGGTTTTGAATACATTTATTAAAAGTAAACAAATAGCTGCAAAAGCAGACAATACGGTAAGTACAGGCGGAAATATTAAAGTTGAAGGTGTGGTAAAACAATTTACACAACCCGACGGTACTTTGATGACAGCCCTTAACAATGTGGACCTTGATATTGAGCCGGGTAGTTTTGTCAGCTTTATAGGCCCTTCGGGATGTGGCAAGTCAACTCTTTTGAGATTGATCGCAGGGCTTGAAAAACCCACCGAAGGAACTTTGAGTATTGACGGTACACCAATAACTAAACCGGGGTATGACAGAGGACTTGTTTTTCAAAATCCCACACTTTTTTCATGGCTGAATATCTATGATAATGTGGCATTTTCATTAAAAACCAGAAAAATATATAAAGACAACAAATCTCTTGTAAAGGAATATCTTGAACTGGTCGGCCTTTCCGACTTTGAAAAAGCATATCCTCATCAGCTCTCGGGCGGAATGGCGCAAAGAGCCGCAATCGCAAGAGCACTTATAGGTCATCCGAAGGTTTTGCTTCTTGACGAACCTTTGGGAGCTCTCGATGCTTTTACGAGAATGAATATGCAAGATGAAATACACAGAATTCACAAAGAAAAAGGAATGACCACGATCATGGTCACTCATGATGTTGATGAAGCTGTTTATCTTTCGGACAAGGTCGTGGTAATGAGCAGCCGTCCGTCAAAGGTGGAAAAGATCATTGATATAAATTTATTTGGTAACAGAGAAAGAAACAATCCCGAATTCTTAAGACTTCGTTCGGAAATACTCGAAATATTACATTTTGCCGGTCAGGTAAACGAACCGGATTATTATATTTAAGGAGGACATTGATATGTCATTTAAGAAAAACATCAAAACAATCACAGCTTTATCATTGCTTACAGTTATGACAGCCTGTAGCTCTGCAAACTCGACAAATTCTCAGTCAAGCGGTACTTCTCAAACCGCCTCTTCGGACGACTTTGTTTTAAAAATTGCTTACAGCGGCAGTCTTTGCGAGGCTCCCGTTCATGTTGCTTCGACCCTCGGTTTTTTTGATGAAGTTGGTTTAAAGTATGAGATGGTTAGGACCGATGCGGCACAGATGCCCGAAGCGATAGGCTCCGATAAGGTAAATGCAGGTTTTGGTCTTCTTGGAAAATATTTACAGCCTATTGTTGAGAACGGTCTGGATATGAAAATAACAGGTGGTCTGCATACAGGATGTACAAGAATACTTGTTCCCAAAGACTCGGATATTAAGACCGTTGCCGATCTCAAAGGAAAGAAAATAGGTACCACAGGTCTGGGAGCGGCAGCACCTACTATCGTTGCAAGAAGAGCTATGCTTCATGCAGGTCTTAATGCATCTGTTGAAAATTGCGATGCCGAATTTGTAGTATACGGAGCTTCGGATCTTGCTCAAGCTCTTGACAGCGGAGTTGTGGATGCTATTGCAAACGGTGACCCTCAAGCAGCCGTAGCACAAAAGGAATATAACCTTACAGCCCTTGTTGACACTGCAACAAGCGACGACTTTAAAGATGAGTATTGCTGTATATCCTTTGTTACAGGTGATATTGTTGAAAAACACCCCGAAGAAGCTAAAAAATTTACCGAGGCTGTTTTAAAGGCAGCACAGTGGGTAGAAAACCATAAGGAAGAAACTGCTCTTTTGCAGATAGAACATGAGTGGGTTGCAGGCGATTATAAAGCGAATGCCGAAGTTTTGGAGACCTACAATTACAAGCCTTCCCTTGACGGTGGCGTAACGGCTCTTAAAGCAACGATTCCCGATCTTCAGGAAATCGGCCTTATATCAAGCGAAAAAACAACCGATGAAATTATTGAGGAAATAACATATCATCCCGAAGGTCTTACAGACGAGGAATTAACAAAAAATATAGATGCTCCTGTTTCTCCCGAGGAAGTAACAGTTTTAACAAAATCTTGAAAGAAGGAATAATAATGGCTGAAGAAAATTTAAATGAAGTAAAAAAGAAAAGAGGACCCGGACGTCCGAGAAAAGTCAAGGTCGTTATTGAAGAACCCTCTAATAATGTTGCAAACGAAACAAAGAAAAGCTTTGCACAGCCTCTTACATGTGCAGATTGTAAAGTCAAGGCTTGCTTTAACAACGAAGTGGGAAAGTACCCTTCTTTTTGCCTTACAACCGATGTAGACAAGGATCTTTTAAAACACGCAAAGGATATATATCTAAATGATGAAATCGATAGAAGACTTGCTTTGACAGCGGCTTATGTTGAAGGAAACTTCTACGGAAAATACACAAGAGTTCAGGAAACAATTGAATTTATAAAAAAGTTCGGGGCAAAAAAAGTCGGAATCGCAACCTGTGTCGGTCTTTTGAACGAAACGAGTATATTTGCAAAACTTTTAAAACAGCACGGAATAGAATATTATGCTGTCGGATGTAAGATAGGAGCTATTGAAAAATCAGAAATCGGTATACCTCCGCAAGACACTCTTACAAAAGGCGAAAAATACGAGTCTATGTGTAATCCGATCATGCAAGCTAAAGTGCTAAATGCACAGAATACTGATTTGAATGTTCTTGTCGGTCTGTGTGTAGGACACGATGCTTTATTCATGAGATATGTTGAAGCACCCACAACAGTGCTGATAGTTAAAGACAGAGTAACCGGACATAATCCTGCTGTGCCTTTATACACAATCAACAGTATATACAACAAAATCTAAGGAGGATATAAAGTTGAAGAAGAGATTTATCTATGCGGATAATGCTGCAACAACAGCAGTTTCCGAAAATGTACTGAATGCAATGTTGCCCTATTTCAGATATGAATATGGCAACCCCTCAAGCATATACAAGCTTGGAAGAGACAACGAACAGGCTGTAATTGATGCAAGAAACAAGGTAGCAAAAGCTTTGGGAGCAGACCCTAAAGAGATCTTTTTTACAAGCTGCGGTTCCGAGTCGGACAACTGGGCAATTAAAGGTGTTGCGGAACTAATGGCCGCAAAGGGAAAAAAACATATAGTAACTTCCGTATTTGAGCACCATGCCGTTCTTCATACAACGGAATATCTGCAAAAAAAAGGATACGATGTAACATATGTGCCGATAAACGAAAAGGGTCTTATAGATCCCGAGGATGTAAAAAAAGCAATAAGAGATGATACGGCTCTTGTAACAATAATGTATGCAAATAACGAAATAGGTACAATACAACCTATAGAGGAAATCGCGAAAATTTGCAAAGAAAAAGGTGTTCTTTTTCATACAGACGCTGTTCAGGCAGTCGGTCATGTAAACATAGATGTTCACAAACAGGGAATAGATCTGCTTTCCCTTTCGGGCCATAAAATCCACGCTCAAAAGGGTATAGGCGTGCTTTATGTAAGAAAGGGAATAAATATTCCCAATCTTATACATGGTGGTGGTCAAGAAAAAGGCAAGAGAGCAGGTACGGAAAATGTGCCTGCCATCGTGGGATTGGGTGTAGCAATAGAAGATGCCACAAAAAATATTGATGAAAAAGGAAAGAAAATTACTGCAATCAGAAACAAAATAATAGACGGAATTTTAAAAATACCCTATACAAGATTAAACGGCGACCGTGACAAAAGATTACCCGGAAATATTAACATATCAATAGAGGGAATTGAAGGAGAGTCTATATTATTACTTCTCGATTCATACGGTATTTGCGCATCATCTGGCTCTGCTTGTACTTCCGGTTCTCTTGACCCGAGCCATGTGTTGCTTGCATTAGGTCTTACACACGAGGTCGCTCACGGTTCACTGAGATTATCAATTGAAGATGATCTGACCGAAGATGATGCAGATTACATAATTGAGGTAGTACCTAAGGTCGTTGAAAGACTTCGTTCATTCTCCCCCTTATGGGAAGGAATTATAAACAATGCTGTTTAAGGAGGTTTTATAAATGCTGTACAGTGATAAAGTAATAGATCATTTTACTAACCCCAGAAATGTTGGTGAAATTGAAAATGCCGATGGTGTCGGTGAAATCGGTAACGCAAAATGCGGCGATATAATGAGAATGTATCTCAAAATCGATGACGGGATCATTACCGATGCAAAATTTAAGACATTTGGCTGTGGTGCTGCCATAGCAACTTCTTCAATGGCAACAGAGCTTATTAAAGGCAATTCCGTTGAGGACGCTCTTAAACTTACAAACAAGGCAGTTGTGGAAGCTCTTGACGGGCTTCCCCCCGTTAAAATTCACTGCTCGGTACTTGCGGAGGATGCAGTAAAATCTGCTCTTTCTGATTATTATACCAAGCAAGGTATCGACCCTGTACCAATTGTAGGTGAGATTAAAGAACCGGAAGAGTAAATAAATAGGTGTTGTAAAAACAGCCAAAAAAGAGTTCTGCCTCGAGATGAGTCAGAACTCTTTTTTGTTAGGAAAGCACTGATTAATTAATCAGTGGTTCCTTAGTATAATGCAACATATTTCTGTTTCAACAAAGAATAGGTAAAAAAAGCAACCACTATATACAATACAGTGGCTGCTTTACATTTACGGTAAAATTGTCACTTACTGCCCTTTCCGGTAAATACGACAACAACAGTCATTATAAGTATTTTAATGTCAAGAATGATACTCCAGTTATCGATGTAGTAGCAATCAAGTTTCACTATTTCTTCAAAATCGGTTATATTACTTCTTCCGCTGACTTGCCACATACCTGTCAATCCCGGCTTAAGAGAGAGACGTCTTTTATGATGATTTGAATATTTATTATACTCGTCAACCGTGGGAGGACGTGTGCCAACTAAGGACATATCACCTTTAAGAATCGAAAAAAACTGAGGGAATTCATCAAGACTTGTCTTTCTTATAAATTTTCCGACCTTTGTTATCCTCGGATCGTTTTCCATTTTAAACATAAGACCATTCATTTCATTATTTTTCATAAGGTCTTTTTTGCGCTCTTCGGCATCTCTGAACATAGAGCGAAATTTATAAAAATCGAAAAATCTTCCGTTTTTTCCTACTCTGGTCTGCTTAAATATAAAAGGAAAACCATCCTCAATAACTATTGCGGGTGCTACAAACAGACCAATAATCACACATAAGATACAGCCTACGATCCCTCCGATGATATCTATGACCCTTTTGAGCATAAGTTCCCAATCATAGAAAAATCTCGGTGCCACCTCTATTGTTCTTATCATACCGTAATTGTATGCCCTTACGCCAAAATCCACTATATCAAAATTGTAATAGTTTATAAGACACGGAACACCCATTGACTCAAAAAGCTTAATGAGGTTTTGTGTTTTTGTATTTCCTGGAGAGGCGGCTGCTATAAGAGCATAATCAACGATCTCTCTTTTTATAAACTCATTATAATCTTTATCAAATTCGGAAATCTTACTGTGTCCCTTTTCATCGTAATCTATTCTGTATAATTCGTAATTATTGTTTCTGTCGACGATTATAGCTTTTATTTGAACATCATCGGCTCCATATCTGACAATGTTATGCATAACTGTAAGAACATCGTCATAGTCGGCAAATACAACAGCCATTTTCTTATGGGTTTGCTCATAGTCTTTCTTTACAAGTTTTAAAAACCTGTAAGCAAGAAACATAACAACACAATTAACAAGAAAAAAACATATGAAAAAACCTCTTGAAACCGAGCTTGATGTGTGAGATATATAAATAAAAACCACAAAAATAGACAATGCGGTAATATTTACAACAACGGAATCCTTAAAATGTCTTAATATAGCTCTGTTACCGCTGTGAGGCTTATCAAAGGGATATACCAAAAGCACGAAAAGGAAAGATATAAATAAAAATATACCTCCTTGTTCGGTTAGCATATTTCTCGGGTCTATAGGTCTGTCATACCCAAATCTTACTATATTTGCCACAAGATAAGAAATCACCACAGAAATAAGGCTGACTATTGTTTTTCTGATCCTTTTACTTGTAATCATTGAACTTCCTCTCGTCTTAAGGAAACACCTATAAAATCGTTAACAGGTGCTTTTATGGTTTCTTTCGTTTTATTTATCGTGTATGCGCAGCAGCTTCACTGGCTACCGCATCGGTAATGTTGTTTGTACCGTCAGGCTTTTCAACAACAACATTAGGTGCATTTTCAAGTGGTTTTATAGCTGAATTATACAAAGTAGTGGTTTCGGATGTTTTTTCCTTAACAGTAGTAGTTTCGGAATTTTCATCTGTTTTTGTTGTAGGTTCCTCTGCTGCTGTTACGGACTCTATCTGAACGGTCTGAAGCTGAGTATTAGCCTCTGCAAGTGCATTTGTAGACTGTTCGGAAGCAAAAAGCGTTTGCGTTTCGGCTGCTTTTTTATTAAGATCCATTGAACTGTCATTTTTCTCGCCCATATTTTTGATCTCTATTCCCACAACTATAACGGCAACCAAAAGTGCAATGCCTATGATACAAGCAACAATAACCGGCCAATTTGTTTTTCCCGTTTCTTTTGCTTCGTTTATAACGGGTTTGGGCGATGATCTCTCCCAATTTCTTTTTGTGTTTTTGTCCTTAAGCTCGGCATAAAACTCATTTACTGATTGCGTTCTGTTTTCCGGTCTTATATTAAGAGCATTAAGCAGAGCGTTTTCCATGCCCTTTCTTATTTTGATGCCCCTTACAGAAGGTGCTATAAGTGTTTCCTGGTGTATCCTGTCTGTTGCAAGAGGAGGCATTTTTTCGGTAAGAAGCTCATAGAAAACAGCTGCGGCAGAATATACATCAACGGCTGTAGTGAGCTTTGAACCGACTTCATATTGCTCTGCGGGAGAAAAGCCTTCATTACAGCTTACTCCGACAACTCTTGATAAATACCCGCAGAAGGAAAAGTCTGTAACAGTTACGGATGTATCCTCGTTAAAGTATATTGTCTCGGGTTTTATATTTCCATGAATAATTCCAAGCTTGTTAACTTTATGCAAAGTTCTAAGCAAAAGAATAAGTATTCTTTTTGCATAGTCATCGGTTATTTCATACTCCCCGTTTATAAGTGAAGCAACGGAAAGACCCGACATAATTTTTCTGACGGCATAACAGGTATCATTTGCTTCAAAGTAGCCTATTACATCAACATTATCAAGCTGACACAAATCGGCACATTCATCTCTGAATGCATTAAGACCGTTTTTCATATAGCCCGATTTATCATCGGTAACCATTTCTTTTACGGTATCCTCGTCGGCAACTCTGCAAGCAAGTTCCTTTGGAAAGTATTCGTTTATATATACCGATTTTTGTTCACTCAGATCCCACGCAAGATATGTTATAAACACCGCTGTTTGTTTTCTTGCATAACCTATGTAGTATCTTTCATTCAGTACTGTACCGGGCTTTAAATGTGACTCTCTTATAGGTTCGGGGTTCATATCACAGCCACATTTTGAGCATTTACCCTCCATAACCTCTTCCATACATTTATAGCATCTCATTTTAATAGCATCCTCCGTTATTTTAAGGAAACACTAACACTTCTTCAAGCGAATTGATCGTTGTTTCCTTAAGCATAATCCTTATTATTATAATATTTTCAATAATAAAATACAACCATTTTTTTGTTATCACAAATAAGAAATTTAAACAGTGACATTTTCAGTCAATTTTACAGCATCGGCAAAAGATACTTTTTTTATTCTTGTAGCTATATCATCATTATAATACGCATTACCAAAAGCTTTATTTATTACCGAGAATTTAATGTTTTTTAATAACGCACCTATAATTTTAGCTTGGAAAAGTTTTTTTCCGTGACAAAGCGCTATTTCTCTTGCAAAATCAAACACGGAAACATTTTTTTCATCGGTAGGATGGGTTACAATTGTTTTTGAAGCGTGTATGACTTGTAAAATATGACTTGTTAAATTATCTATGTAAATAAAACTCTTACAATTTTCACTGTCGGGGAAAAACGGACTTTTTTGAACAATATCCGATAGAATGCCGTAGTTGCCTGGACAGTTTCTGCCGTATATCATGGGAGGTCTGACAATTGAAATAAAAAAATCGGTACTTGCAAGTTTTAAAAGCTGTCTTTCGGCAGCAAGTTTACTTTTTGCGTATTCTGATACGGGGGTTGGACGAGTGTGCCTTGTAATGTTTTCGGTTTTACCGAAAACAGCCATTGAACTTATAAAACAAAAGCCTTTACATCCATTCTCCTTAGCCTTTTTTGCAAGACTGACCGTCAAATCGACATTTACCTGTTTATATAATTCGGCTGAAGCCTTTTTATTGTGAACGATAGCCGCACAATGTACAACAACATCGATATTTTCAAGCTCTATATCGTCTATACCGTTTCTGACAGAGCATAATGTCACCTTATCGTCGTTGTTGTTAAGCTCTTCTGACAAATTACCAGCAAGATAACTATTCAGCCCTGTTATAAGAACATTCATTGTTTTCCCTCTCTTACCCCATCAAATGTAAAAACAGAAACAACAGTTTTAAGAAGAATTTTTATATCAAATGCAAGAGACATATTTCTAACATATTCACCGTCGTATTTAGCTTTCGTTTCAAGTTCAAGCTCATCTCTTCCGTTAATTTGAGCAAGCCCCGTAAGTCCGGGTAAAACGGAATTGGCTTTATATATATCTCTTAATTCGATAAGGTCGTATTGGTTGTAAAGTGCGGGACGAGGGCCTACAAAGCTCATATCTCCTTTCAGAATGTTTATTATCTGAGGAAGCTCATCGAGACTTGTTTTTCTTAAAAAAGCGCCTACTCGCGTAATATATTTATCCGGATCGACAAGAAGATGGGTCGGTACATCCTTTGGAGAGTCCTGTTTCATTGTTCTGAATTTATAAATGTAGAAATAAGACTTATCTTTACCGACTCTTTTTTGTTTAAATAAAACCGCTCCTCCGTCTTCAAGAATAATCGCTATTGCAATGATCGCATAAAGCCAAAAAAACAAATATATTATAACAACAGACAGTAAAATATCAAGAATTCTTTTCAACTCGGGATAATTCATTGTATTCCTCCGGTTTAAAATTTGGTACAAGTTCTTTAATGCAGTCAATTATTCTGTCATGGTCTTTAAATGCCGCATTTTTAAGGGAATCAAGCTGCTTTTCAAACATCTGAGTATCGATAGGCGTGCTCTTCGTTACAAAAATTTTGTTATGAATTTGGAGATCGCTTTTTTCTTCTTCCAAAATAAGCTCTTCATAAAGCTTTTCTCCGGGACGAAGCCCTGTATATTCTATTTTTATATCGACATCGGGAACAAAACCCGACAGTTTGATCAAGGTACGGGCAAGCTTATCTATTTTTACCGGTTCTCCCATATCAAGAACAAAGGTGTTTCCCGTTGAACCTAATCCCGCAGCCTGCAGCACAAGCCGACTTGCCTCGGGTATAGTCATAAAATATCTTGTTATCTTCGGATCGGTAACGGTCACAGGGCCACCGTTTCTGATCTGTTCTTTAAAAAGAGGAATAACAGAACCGTTTGAGCCGAGCACATTACCAAAACGAACCGCCATTATTTTAAGGTCACTTTTTTGCGCATAATAGCGAACTATAAGCTCGGTGATCCTTTTCGTGGCTCCCATAACATTTGTGGGATTTACGGCTTTATCGGTAGATAAGAGTACAAACCTCTCGCTTTTATATTCATCGGCGCATTTAACAACATTCAGTGTGCCGAACACATTGTTCTTAACAGCCTCCTCGGGAACAACTTCCATTAAAGGGACATGTTTATGTGCGGCTGCATGGAAAACAACCTGAGGCTTATAAATTTCAAATACGGTACGAATACTGTCAATATCCCTCACAGAGCCTATCCTGACTTCTACTTTAAGTGTAGGATACTTTGCCTTAAGCTCTGTAAAAAGTTCATAAGCATTGTTTTCATATATGTCAAATATGATAAGGGTGTCGGGAGAGAACTTTGCTATCTGTCTGCAAAGCTCCGAACCGATAGAACCTCCGCCACCTGTGACAAGTACAGTTTTTCCTGTAAGATAGTCTGAAATACTCTTTGTATCTATTTCAATTTCTTCTCTGAAAAGAAGGTCGGCAATATCCACATCTCTCAGTACATGATAACCGCCATCGGAAATATCACTTATGGGTGGAATCATTTTAAGAACACATTCGGTCTTTGAACAAAAACTCATTATTCGGTTTAATTGTTTATTTGTAGCCGAAGGAATGGCAACAATAATTTCATCGATATTGTATTCCTCAGCCAATCGCGGTATGTTCTCTATATTATGAGTAACCCGAACCCCCATTATTTGTGTGTTATTTTTTTGTGGGTCATCATCGACTATCAATACAGACGTTCTGTTTTCGTAGCCTTTTTCGGCTGTTGATATACTTCTGACAACATTATAGCCGGCATATCCAGCTCCAACAACGAGAACACGTTTTATCCCCGCTTTTTTTGAAACGATTTTTTCAAGGTTTATAAAAAGCCTTTTTATAAACCTGTAGCCCGAACGAGAAAAAACAAAAAGAATAATATCAACGATCCACGCTACCAAAAGCATTCTTTTTGAAATAGTCGTTAACAGCAGTTTTGACACAAAAATACCGTCAATCAAATAAAGCAGTATAAAGACTACGGTATCTGCCAAAACTATTTTAAAAATATCCTCTATGGTAGCGTATTTCCAAAGGTTAGAGTAGAAATGAAATATACTGTACACAAGGATACATATAGGCGAGATAAACAGAGAGGAGTAAAGAAACCAATTCCAAATCTGTGTATCAATAACCTTACCTACTCCGCCGGGAAGTCCGGGAATGGTTCCGCCGTACCACAGGCAAATTGCAGCCAGGAGAGAAAAAACTATAAAAAATACATCAAGAAGCATGTATAGTATTACTTTTCTTTTATTTTCATTTGTAGATAGAAATAATCTACTCATTTATTATTTCTCCTGTCTGTTTTGTTTTGAGGATAAAAGAAGATAATCCGCACCGTAGCCCGCTCCGAGAATACACCAGAACACGGGTGACACACTGACAACGGAATCGGTCGTTACTCCGCCCGTTATAAAAACAACAGCGGCAGACAATGCAGAAAGTGCAAGAACACGCAGACCGTCATTTTTTTGTGATGTAAATACGGCTTTTATAGTAAAAATAATGTAATGTATAAAAAGTGCTATCTGACAAAGCAAAGCGATCAGACCCATATTTACGGCTGTTTGAATATACATATTGTGAGGTTTGTCTATGATGACATAGGGTGTTCCCAAAAACTCAAGTTTACTGTATACATCGTTTTGGGGAAATTCAAATTCAAAAGTATCAACACCCGAGCCGAGCAATATATGCTTTTTAAACAGAGGCAAACTTCTCGACCAGATATAGCCACGGTTTGAACCTAATCTTTCGAGACCTTCAAAGCCGAATTTCTCAACGGTATCGGGTTCAACAGGCTGTGAAAACTTATCGAGAAATTTAATTTCGCCATCAAATTCCCCGAACAAGAAGGAAGTGTTGTTGCCTAAAGAATCCTTTGCTTTTATATTTGCAATATTATCATATAAATTCAAGTTCCACTCAATGCCGCTCTCATTAAATACATAAACCAGGCCGTTATCTTTTGTATCGGATTGTTTGCTTGAAACGGGTGTAAGCTTGTTTTCGTTGTGATAAAAGCTCGTATTTAAGCCGTCGTAATCAACAACAAAATTACCGTCTTTTGTTTTTACAATGCCCTTATTTCCTTCAACTGTTACAGCTTCATAAAAATTGGAACTTGCAGCGGTAGTATTTCCTTTAAGGGCTGACACGATAACATCCATTTTAGCCCCTATAGCAGGATTAAACTTCACAGCCGCAAACAAGGCAATAACCGTCATAACGATACCGATAACAGTTACGGGTATTTTTCCTTTTTCTTTTCCAAATACGATTAATCCGATCACTGACGAAAAGAAAACACCTATAAACATACCTGATACTCCGCCTATGGAATCGGTGCCGATCGCGGAAATAATAAGTAAAATGGCAATGGGTATACCGATATATTTAACTTTACTCTTTAACGGGGAAAAGACCGCTGTTACGGTAGCAAAAGCGGCGGTCATGCCATAGTAAACACCTGCACAGTTAGGATTGTAAAATGTGCCGAAAACGGAATCAAATTTGATTTTTATGGGTGACGTAAGCTTGATAGAGCCTGCTATAACATCATTCATAAACTTCGTGGTATATATATCGGCTCCAAACGCCTGACAAGAACCGATAAGAGCAGGTATTACGGCAGAAAACAATATTATGGAGCTTAAAAATGAGGCCTTCTTTTCTTTGTTGCAATAAAACAAGCACATTAGGAAGAATACACCATAAAACAACCAGATAAAAAAGCCCTCATATCTTTCTGCCGCTCCCATAAAAGAAACACCTTTGTATTTTGAAAACAGAGAAGATAACAAAGCAAACAGTAAAACGATTCCCATGAGTATTACGGGAATTCTTTTGAGCTTTATTCCGATATCTTCTCTGCTTAAAAGAGAGAATGCAACAGAAAGAAGTAAAATTACTCCGTCAATGTATATAAGCTTTGTTTTGTTGTAGGAAAAAACATCATTAACGGTCTGAGCTGTTCTGATAACGCCATACTCGGCAGGATTTACATCTACGATCGCAAGTCTTGCAATCAGCGGAATTATACCTAAAACAACAATCAAAAGTATTCCGTAGTATAATTCGGAGCCGTTAAGCTTAGTGTTTGAATTTGTCTTTTTCTCGGACATAACCCTCACCTGTTTATTTTATATTATCTGCTATTTTTTTTCTTACAGCCTCTGTTTCTTCCGAAGAAATATTTACAGCAGAGCCAAATCCAATATTGACATCATCTTTTTTATTTCTCGGAACAACATGGATATGAAAATGATTTACCGTTTGTCCCGCAGCTTCCCCGTTGTTTTGCAATATGTTGATGCCTTCACAACCGGTAGCTTCTTTAACAGCAAGAGAAAGCTTTTTTGCAAGCATATATGCTTTTCCGACGGTTGTTTCGTCTATTTCGAAAACATTTGTTGCATGTGTTTTAGGAATGATAAGAGTGTGCCCCGTATTTGCGGGATTTGCATCAAGTATGGCTCTGAAGAGTTCATCTTCATAAACAGTGTTTGTAGGTATTTCGCCGTTAGCTATTTTACAAAAAATACAATCGTTCATTTTCGTTCTCCTTTTACTCATTAAAATAACAAATAAATGCGGGTGGTTGTTTGTCGTACTGAAGCATAGTACCGACCTGAGCATTTATATCTTTACAGGTGTTAAAACTCAATTCTTGCGCCATGTGTCCGACCATTGTTCTGTCGGAGGCAAAGAAATGAACCACAACGAAATCTCCGACACCGCAGACATATCTTTCTCCACGTCGTTCTTCTTCGGTTATTTTGTCGTTTTCAAGTAAGGTGTTGATGTTTTCCTGCATATCGGACTCTGCATATATTTTACCGTAATCGGCAATAACATATTTCGGAAGAAAGCTGAGCTGAAAATCGGGGTATTTTTCATTTACTGCCTGTTTAACATTTGTAATTGTTTCAAGTTTATCCATTCCGACAGACCAACTGCCCTTTTCATCACATACAAGGAGATACTCTCCTATATTTGTTACTTCCGTCAAAGAACCGACTATTACAAGCGCATATTTATTGTCCATAACCATATGTTTTACATCATACGGAGAGTGCATGCCGATAGCATTCATAAGTTTTTCGTAATTTCCGTCACCTTTTTCGGGTGTGGCGGGTGTTCCGTGGTCAAACATATAGAGGAAACGAAGAGTCCTGTAAGACTCAGTATCCATTACTATGCCCTCGATACCATCGGAGGAAACATAGTAGCCCTCTTTTGTGTTAACTGCCGTAAAGGGAGCAAGAGCGGTTTTTCCTTCAAGTGTTTTTATTTTGTTGACCGCGCCAAAATCAGACGGTCTGATAAGAAGGATCTCCGTATTATCTGCCGTTTTGGTGTCAAAGGAATTACCGACATCGGAACCTATGTTGTTTACATAAACTTCCTCGTCTTTGCTGCCCTTTATCATAGCGCCGTATTCGGTTAAGATGCCATCACTTTCCTTATTTTTTTGATAATACGCAAAAAGATCTTTATTTACGATGTCGATATTTGCCTTCAGTTCATCTGTCAGCTCTATGTCCGAGAGACCTACACTGTATTCCTTAACGGAAGATGTTGTGTTTTCCGAGACCGATTCCTGCTGAGTTGTTAAATCGGTTATCGGCTTGTCGGGCTCTACGGTTGTGGGCTTTGAGCAGGCGGATGCCGTCATAACGGCTATTAAAGTGCAGGCAACTGCTTTTTTGTTATTCATCCTTGTATTCATTCTCCTTATCCTTTATAGCTTGCAATACGCTTTGAAGCTCCGATTTATGAAGCTGTGTGATCTTATTTATCATCTTTTCATTTTCTTCTTTGCTGTCGGAAAAAGGAACAACCAACTCCCATACCGGATTGTAATTGTCGTAATCTTCTTTTACGCAAATCACTTCCGACTTAAAAACATCCGTGTCGTAATAATCGTATATAGCGGAATACTCCCAATCTTCAACATCATTATCGGTGGTGAGTTTTATATGTATTTCTGTATTGCCGCTATCCTCAACCGCAAAAATATTTAAAATATATTCATCATTTTCCTTTACGGAAAGTGTTTGAAGTTCTTTTTCAAGAAAACCGCTTTCCTTATTTTTAAGCATAAGTACAATCAATGATTCTTCCATATTTAAACCTCACTCCAGCTATGTCTGTGAAGCTCACCTTCCATTTGGAACTTCGAAAAACCTGTCTGTCTCAGAGCTTCATAAAGCACTATAGCAACGGAATTACTTAAATTTAAACTTCTGTATTTATCAAGCATGGGTATCCTTATACAATTACTTTTATACTTAATGAGTATTTCCTCGGGAATACCGCTGCCCTCACTGCCAAACATAATAAAGTCATCACTTTTGTAAGTCACATCGGAATAATTATTAAGCCCTTTTGTTGTTGCCATATAGATATTGGCATTTGGATTTTTGTTGCAAAAATCATCAAAGCCGTCATAATAATGTATATCAAGGTCGAACCAGTAATCCATACCCGCCCGTTTTATTCTTTTGTCATCTATTTTAAAGCCCAAAGGTCTTATAAGATGTAACGAGGAACCTGTGGCGGCACAAGTCCTTCCTATATTCCCTGTATTCTGCGGAATTTCAGGCTCATGTAAAACAATATTCATAATATTTCCTTTCAAAAACACAAAACTTTTTTTATTATAAGTCATTTTTTTTAAAATTTCAATATCTTTAAGGAAAATGTTTAACAAGGATTTTACATAATGATTTAAGCTTGACATAATCCTATCCTAAGAGTATAATTTATGAAGCGTTTTTATAGGACTGCAACGCCCTTTTGTTGCTTTCTTATAGAATAATAACAATAAGGAGTTGTTAAGTATGAAACATATCGATATCATTGACTTAATGAGCGACAGCTCTTATCTCAATAAGGATGTTACCGTTTGCGGATGGGTGAGAACATCGAGAGATTCAAAAAACATGGCGTTTATTGAATTGAACGACGGTACTTCACTTAATCATATACAGATCGTTATAGATAAAGCAACAATACCCAATTCCAAGGAATATCTCAAATTAGGTTCTTCTCTTAAGGTTATCGGAACGGTTGTTCCTTCCGCTGTTAAAAATGACGGTGTGGAGATAAACGCTAAGCAGATCTCTGTTTTGGGTGAATGCCCCGATGAATATCCTCTTCAAAAAAAGAGACATACACTTGAATTTTTGAGAACAATGCCTCATTTGCGTGTAAGAACAAACACCTTTAACGCTGTTTTAAGGGTAAGAAGCAAAATGGCGGCTGCAATTCACGAATATTTTCAAAAAAATCACTACACATACGTACACACACCTATACTTACAGCAAGCGATTGCGAGGGTGCGGGTGAAATGTTTACGGCTACAACAATAGGCTTTTCAAATGAGTATAAAAGTGCTGAAGAATATTTTGAAAATGATTTTTTCGGACAAAGAGCAGGACTGAGTGTTTCTGGTCAGCTTGAAGGTGAAGTAGCGGCAATGGGTCTTGGAAAAATATATACCTTTGGACCGAGCTTCAGAGCCGAAAACAGCAACACTCCCCGTCACGTAGCCGAATTTTGGCATATAGAGCCCGAGGTTGCATTTGCAGAGCTTGAGGACATAATAGAAATTGCCGAAGATATGATAAAATATATTGTAAAATATGTTATCGACAACTGTGCATGCGAACTTGAGTTTTTCGAAAAACATTTTGAAAAAGGTTTAAGAGAAAAACTTGAAAATGTTGTTTCAAGCGATTTCGTTGTTCTTGATTATACGGATGCTATAGAGCTTCTGAAAAAGGCAGATGTTAAGTTTGAATATCCCGTTGAATGGGGTTGCGATCTTCAAACGGAACATGAAAGATATATAACCGAGCAAGTATATAATAAGCCTGTGTTTGTAACAAATTATCCTAAGGATATTAAATCATTTTATATGAAACAGAACCCCGATGGAAAGACTGTGGCTGCAACGGATCTGCTTGTGCCGGGTGTAGGCGAGATAATCGGCTGCTCGGAAAGAGAGGCTGACATTGATAAGCTTTTAAATGCAATGAGAAGCAAAAACATGTCAATAGATGAATATCACGATTATCTTGATTTAAGAAAGTTCGGAACTGTTCCCCACAGCGGTTTCGGTTTGGGCTTTGAGAGAATAATAATGTATGTAACGGGCATTTCAAATATAAGAGATGTAATATTGTACCCTCGCACGGTAGGAAGCATAAGATAAGGAGAAGAATAAAATGTATGACCTTATAATTCCCGAAGGATATAAATCAGTACTCACTTTGAGAGACACTCAAAGAGCAATAAAGCTTTGTAAGGATGTTTTCGAAAGAAGACTTGCAAAGGTCTTGAATCTTGAGCGTGTTACCGCTCCTGTAATGGTATGGGGAAACAGTGGTATAAACGACGATCTTAACGGAGTGGAAAGAAAGGTTGACTTCGACCTTAAGGAAATAGGCGGAACTGCTGAAATAGTTCAATCACTTGCCAAATGGAAGAGAATGGCACTTCACAAATTTGGTTTTAAGGCAGGCGAAGGACTTTACACCGATATGAGCGCCATAAGAAGAGACGACAATGTTGATAATCTTCATTCTCTTTATGTAGACCAATGGGATTGGGAAAAGGTCATACTTCCAGAGGAAAGAACAATCGAGTTTTTGGAGGCTACGGTAAGAAAAATCGCTCATGCCATTTATCTTGCCCAGGAATTGGTTAAAGCTGATTTCCCCGCCCTTACTCAGAATATTTCTTCGAATGTATTCTTCATTACAAGTCAGGCACTTGAAGATATGTATCCCGACAAAACACCGAAGGAAAGGGAAAATATCATAGTTAAGGAACATAAAACCGTTTTTATAGAGCAGATAGGCGGCAAGCTTAAAAGTGGTCAAAAACATGACGGCAGAGCTTCGGACTATGACGACTGGACTTTAAACGGAGATTTGCTTGTATGGAGCGAGGCTCTTTCCTGTGCTATAGAAGTTACAAGTATGGGTGTAAGAGTTGACAAAACTGCTCTTGAAAGACAGCTAAAAGAAGAAGGAAACGAGGACAGACTGCAATACGAATACCATAAGGGAATAATTGACGGTACCCTTCCTCTGACAATAGGCGGTGGTATAGGTCAGTCAAGACTTTGTATGCTTATTCTTGAAAAGGCTCACATAGGAGAGGTTCAATCCTCTATATGGCCTGAGGAAATGGTCAAAAAATGCAAAGAAAATAATATTAATCTTCTGTAATATAAAGGGGTGTAAAAACAATTTTTACACCCCTTTTAAAATCAAAATTTTTACTGTCAAATATATTTGTTTGTGTTTACTGTTTTTCCGTAAAAACAGAGTCGGCATATCTTACCGTTGCCATAGCATCTTTCCCGTAAAAATCAGCTCCTATAGCATCCGAATATTCTTGTGTCATTACGGCGCCGCCGACGCACACCTTGCAATCGGGCTTTTTATCCCTTAATTGTTTTATGGTTTCTTCCATACTTACAACTGTAGTGGTCATAAGGGCAGAAAGGCCTACAAGCATGATATTTTCTTTTACAGCGGTATCAACAATGGTTTCGGGCATTACATCTTTGCCGAGATCTATTACTTCGTAACCGTAGTTTTCAAGCATTACCTTAACGATATTTTTTCCTATATCATGTATATCTCCTTTTACGGTTGCCAAAATAACTTTTGCCTTTATTTGTTGCTCCTGCCCCGACATTGAACTTTTTATAACTTCAAAAGCGGCTTTTGCTGCATCTGCACTCATAAGAAGCTGGGGAAGAAAAAGCGTTCCCGCCTCAAAACCTTTACCCACGACATCAAGTGCTGGAATCAATTCATTGTTTATAATATCGAGTGAATCTCGGCTTTTAAGTTCTTCTTTTGTCACTTCAACAGCCTTTTCCTTCATACCCTTTTCAACGGCTGCCGAAAGAGCACCTTTTCCGACAGCCTCAGATTTTTTTGGAGAAGAGTCCTCCTTTTTGGATCGAAGTTCTCCGTCGGGGTTTATAACAAAGGTTCTTTCCTTTCCGTCAAGAATAAAAGTACCTGTTATATTTTTACCGTCTAAAATATCTGTTGCATTCTGTTTTGCTATAGGCGTATAATCCCCGTATTTTCCTATAAATTCGAGACATTGCTCATCTTTATTTAATAGGGCATTGGATGTGTAAAATGCCCGCATCATAGCCTCATTTCCGGGATTGATTATAGCGCAGGACAATCCTTCATTCATTGCCATTGTAAGAAATGTGGAATTGACCAATTCTCTTGCAGGTAATCCAAAGGAGATATTTGATACACCCAATATTGTTTTTCCGTTAAATTTGTCTTTTACCTGTCTTAAAGTGTTTAAGGTGGTGACTGCCGATGTTGTATCGGAGGAAATTGTCATACACAGGCAATCTATAACGATATCTTTTCTCGGAATACCGTATTTATCTGCTGCCTCGTAAAGTTTCTGTGCAATTTCAATTCGTTCCTCGGTATTATCGGGTATTCCTCTTTCATCCAATGCAAGTGCAACAAGCACTCCACCGTATTTTGCAACCAAGGGCATAACAGCTTCTATATTTTCCTGCTTTCCGTTTACGGAATTTATCATAGGTTTGCCATTATATATTCTCATTGCCCTTTCAAGTGCCGTAATATCGGTAGTATCTATTTGAAGAGGAAGTGATGTCACTTCTTGAAGCCTTTTAATAACAGTTTCCATCATTTCGGGCTCATTTATCTCGGGCAGACCTACATTTACATCAAGAATATCCGCACCTTGTTCTTCTTGCTTCAAGCCCTCATTTAAAATGTATGGAATATCGTTTTCTCTTAATGCCTGTTTAAAGCGACTTTTTCCCGTAGGATTAATTCTTTCACCGATAACAACCGTTTTTTTGCCTATCTCAACGGCAGTTGAATATGATGTTACGAAACATACATCTTTGTTTGTCGGAGGAGTGAAAGGCAACTTTTCCACGGTTTTTTTAAGCAAAGAAATATGTGCAGGTGTCGTTCCGCAGCAACCACCCAAAACATGCACTCCAAGGTTCGCTATTTGAACCATATATTTTGTAAATTCCTCGGGACCTACATCAAAGACGGTTTTCCCGTCAACTACCTTGGGAAGTCCCGCGTTGGGATTTACAACCACGGGTATTGATGCAACCGCGGTTATTCTTTCAACTATCGGAAGCATCTGCTCCGGGCCCAATGAACAATTAAGTCCCAAAGCATCGACCTTAAGTCCTTCAAGCATGGCAACGGTAGACTCTACATTACCTCCTGTAAGAAGTCTGCCGTTTAAATCGTAAACATTGGTTACGATAACGGGTAGTTCGCTGTTTTCCTTTGCCGCTATAACAGCAGCCTTTGCTTCATAGGCATCGGACATGGTCTCTATGAGAATAAGGTCCGCGCCGCCTTTTACCCCTGCTTTTACAATTTCGGAAAAAACATCTACCGCTTCGTCAAAGTTTAAATCGCCCATAGGCTGAAGAAGTTTTCCCGTAGGTCCAATATCAAGAGCTATAAAGGCATCCTCTCTATTGGTGGCAACACGAGCCTTCATTGCTATTTCTATCGAGGATAATATTATTTTTTCCGTATCGTTACCGAATTTAAACCGATTGGCTCCGAAAGTGTTGGTATTGAAAATATCACAACCTGCTTCAAGATATCCCTTATATAATTCAAAAACAG
>DFJD01000099.1 GCA_002372875.1 Clostridiales bacterium UBA3680 | reverse complement strand
TGATGGCTTATCAGGTTACAGGTGAAGCAGCACATGAATGGATCGGGATGAGCATGACGGTTCTTGTTGTTATTCATCAGATCCTTAACAGAAAATGGTATGCCGCTATTTTTAAAGGAAAATACAATGTATATCGAATTATAACCACTGTAATAAATTTTTTGCTTCTTTCTGCTTTTTTTCTTACCGCTTTATGCGGTATGTCAATGAGCGGACATGCAGTACCGTTTCCCTAAATTTTATTTTTTCTTTTAACCAAATCAGTGTTTCACTAATTAATTCAAAGGAATATAAATATTATATATTAATACCCTTGAATTTATCATACCGTTATGATATATAAATAACATAAAAAAATATTCGTGAGATTGAAAACAAGGATAATGCTATGAATGTTTATGATTTTGACGGAACCATCTATTATCCGGATTGTACCGTCAGCTTTGCGTTGTGGTGTGCAAAACGCCATCCAAAGCTGTGGTTCAAATATGCTCCGAAAGCTTTTTCAAGCTTATTTCTGTATAAAGTCGGAAAGATGAAAAGATATAAATTTGAACGCAATATTTTCAGCTTTCTTGGGATGATAGACGATTTTGAAGAGCAGATAGAGAAATTTTGGGATGTGCATGAAAAGAGAATTTCCTCGTGGTATCTTTCTCAAAAAAAGTCCGACGATCTTATTATAAGTGCATCACCCGAGTGTATAATCGCCCCTATTGCCAAAAGACTCGGGGTGAATTATGTGGCTTCCGAATACGACCGTGAATTTGGCGTATTTACTAACAATTTGATGTATGCAAAGGAAAAAGCACGTTACATTTTTGAACACGGATTCCCCATTATAGATAACTTCTACTCCGATTCCATTTCCGATCTTCCAATTGCCCTGTGTGCCGAAAAAGCATATTTAATAACAAACAAAGCACAAAAAGTTAACAAGTGGCCCAATCTTGACAAAAAAATGTTAAACAGAGCTTATCGCAAAACAGACACGGGAACCAATATCCATTTGGAGGAATAAAGCGTAAAAGGAGCAACATATGAAAATAATCGTTTACGATTTCGGGACAAGTGCCGTGAAAACCTGTCTTTTTGATATCAGCTCAACCGTAAAAATGATATGCCATACAAGTGCCGAATACAATATGTACATTCTTGAAAACGGCGGTGTTGAGCAGGATGAAAATGAGTGGTGGAATGCGATAGTAAGCTCCACAAAAGATCTTTTCACAAAAACGGAAGTAAAACCATCCGAAATTATCGGCATATCATTTTGCGCACAAATGCAGAGTGTTGTGCTTGTGGATAAAAACGGAAATGTCTTACGACGCCCCATGAATTATCTTGATACAAGGGCATACACAGAATTCAAAAAAGGTATCGAAAGCGGACTTATCAGGATAAACGGGTGCGACGCTTTCAAGCTATTCAGAAATCTATATATAAATAAAACGGCATCAATAAGCGTAAAAGACCCCGTTTATAAATATAAATGGGTGGAAAACAACGAGCCTCAAATATTTAAGAATGTATACAAATGGCTCGATGTCAATGACTATTTGGCATTCCGTTGCACAGGCAATATTGTAAGGACGGTAGACTCAGCCTTTTCAACCTTTCTTTATGACACACGAAAAGGCAAAGAAGGATGGAATATAGGACTTGCAAAAATGTACGGAGTCGCGCCAGAGCATCTTCCAAAGATTATAAATTGCACCGAAAAAGCCGGAAATTTGACTAAACAAGCGGCATCTGAACTTGGGCTGACCGAAGGCATTCCCGTTTTCAGCGGCGGAGATGCGACTCTTACGGGTATAGGTGCCGGCTGTACCACACCGGGGCAGACACATATTTACATAGGTACATCAGGCTGGGTAATCACGCTTATAGATCATCAGGTCGTGGATCCCCTTCACAGTATAACGGGCGTTATGTCTGCACTACCCGGAATGTTCCATTACTACGCCGAGTTGGAAACAGCGGGCATATGTTTTGAATGGGTAAAAGATCATCTTGCACTTGACGAAATCGGCATATATTTAGAAAAGAAAAATATTCCGAAGGATCACGAAAATATATACAAAAGTTTATATGATTATTTATCATATGAAGTCAATAAAGTTCCTCCGGGTGCAAACGGCATAATATTTACACCTTGGATGCACGGAAACAGAAGTCCCTTTGAAGATTCCAATGCCGGCGGCATATTCTTTAATCTGAAGCTTGAAAACGGGAAGCGAGATATGATTCGAGCCGTTCTTGAAGGTATATGTTTCCATTTGCGTTGGCTTTTGGAATGTGAAGCTCAAAAAATCAAAACCTCGGATACTATACGATTTGTAGGTGGAGGTGCTCTTTCACCGGTCACCTGTCAAATGCTTGCGGATATAACGGGAAAAACGATTGAAACGATTGACGAGCCTCAAAACGCCGGAGCAATCGGTGCCGCTATGATGACAGCACTCGGAATGAATATCATAGACTCCTCAAAAACAATAGAGAAAATGATACCCATAAAAGCAACTTATCGTCCCGATGCATCCGTTAAAGCCATCTACGAACGAAACTATAAAGTGTTTTGCAAGCTTTATAACAGTAATTCAAAGCATTTCAAAGCATTAAACGCCGATTTAGGGAAACACTGATTAATTAATCATTCGCATATTTGGCTAATGTTCCCGCATACTTTGTCAAAGCCCATGTTTGTAACTTTGCAAGCAAAGTTACAAATCCCGTAGGGACGGACTATTTTGCGTTGCAAAATAGCCGCTATACGTAGCTTCCGGCTACGCCATCGG